>DASQYT010000116.1:0-19691 GCA_035639075.1 Candidatus Elarobacter sp. | reverse complement strand
TCTATGGGAAACGGGCGTTGGGGCAGATGTTATGAAACCAATCGCCGCTCCTATCGTGGGCGGAATGATCACATCAACGATTCATGTCCTAATCTTGGTGCCAGTGTTTTTCGCTCTGATGAAGGAGCGTGCGCTTCGCCGAGGAACTTTGCAACCACGATCATCACAGTCAGATACGTAGGAATTCCAAGCAGTGATTTCAAAATAAGGAGAAAGAAAGATGCGAAAGGGAATGCATTCAACCGAACGGCAGCGCGTTGTGAATAAACGGGACAACAGTCAAAAATAGTGCTTGACCCTGGAACGCGTTCCAGACCTGACACTTTCAACGTGACACCGACTGCCTCCGACACCCGGCCCCTTCGTTCCGGTGAGCTGGCTCGCCGGGCCGGCGTCAGCCCCGACACGCTGCGTCATTACGAGCGGCGCGGGCTGCTGCCGCGCCCGGAGCGGTCCGCTGCGGGCTATCGTCTCTATTCGCCCGAAGCGCTCCGCCGTGTCAGGCTCATTCGTGGCGCGCTCTCGATCGGTTTTTCAGTGAACGAGCTTGGCGCCATTCTAGCGGACCGCGACCACGGACGCGCTCCATGTCGCCGCGTTCGGGCACTGGCCGCCAACAAGCTCGCCGCCGTAGAACGCCAGTTGCGCACTCTGCGCCTATGGCGGCGCGAATTGCGAACCGCGCTCACCGATTGGGACCGCCGCCTTAGAGCTACTCCCCGGGGAAAACGGGCCGGACTGCTCGATGCATTCGTGGTTGCTCACCCGAAGAGTCCGGAGCGAAGCTCTCCTCTGCTCACTCCAAACCTTCGGAAATCCAAAGTATTACGAGAGGAACGCAAATGCGAAAAGTAACTTTTGTGCTGGCTGCCTTCGCGGCGGCCATTCTGTTCACTGCCCCGGCCTTTCCCTTGCCCCCGCAGGAACCCCCGAAAGATAAATCAAAAGAAGACGCAATGAAGGATTGTCAGCTACACGAGCAACACATGGCGCCAAACAAGTCCGCTTCGTCGGCGCACTCGCATCAATCCGCTTCTGGCTCGACTCTGGAAAGCCGCGGCAACGCAGCAATGGGTTTTGAGCAATCGAAGACCACCCACCATTTCTTACTCAAGGTCGATGGCGGCACCATCCAAGTTCAGGCCAACGACCCGCAAGACACCGTCAGCGTCGACCAAATTCGCAAGCATTTCCACCGTATCGCTGCGGCCTTCGCCACGGGCGACTTCCAGATTCCCATGATGGTGCACGACGTGCTCCCACCGGGCGCGAACACCATGAAGCGCCTGAGCGGAAAAATCCAGTACACCTATGTGGAAACTCCGACTGGAGCCCGTGTCGTAATCAAAACGGCCGACCCATCAGCCCTTGATGCCATTCACGACTTCCTTCGCTATCAGATTCGCGAACACGAAACGGGCGACCCTGAAACAATAGGTTAGAACCCCATGAAATAACGGTTTTCAAATGGAGCCCACCGAAATGGGGTATCTAGCGTCATTCCCGAAGTCTTGGACTTCCCGTCTCTGGGGTACAGCTACTCCATGATCACCATAGCGCTGATTGCAGCGTGCTTCGGCGTGACAAAAAATACCGCCCGGCCGAAGCCGGCCGGTACCGAGCTCACGCACAACGTGGACCATGCCCAGAGGCGTCCGGAGTTTGCCGTCCGTTCGAATGGAAAGGCAAGACTCTAGCTAGGTCAGTGCCTTTTGGCTTACTCGTCGTCTTCTCTCTCGTCGTCTCTTCTGTCGTGTTCTCCCCTGGTCAGCAGGAAGCCATGGGTTTTGCCGTTCTGGTCTTTGTTCACGGGCCGGAGCGCATGGGAGCGGTGTTGGAGGCTGCGGGACTCGTGCGCGCCACGCGGCGCGAAACGCTCGTTTGGACACTCGACCTCTATCGCCGAGTGGATCTCATCTAACAGACACTTCAATCTGGTGGGGCTTGGCATCTATCGTAGACTTCGTTTCACCATGAAGTCTCAGTTGTAAATTATCGGGTATCAGACCTGTATTGCCCCGACTACAACCCGAGGCAGTCACTTGCGAAGGACTCTAACCTTCCACGCACTGCTGCGAGGTACAAGATTGACGGAGCGAAGATAGCCGTAGTCGTGCGAGCAGAGCTGTCACAAAATAAACTCACGCGGACCAGCAAAACCGGGAACGGTGTTAGGGACATTGATCTGCATCCGTCCATCTCTGCGATGCTCAAGAAGTTCATTGGGGACCGAACTTCGGGCTTCCTGTTTCGCTCGAAGAGCGGATTCCCGCTACTACAGTCGAACGTCTTGAGGCTTTCCTTGCATCCACTCCTCAAACGACTGGGGCAACCGAAATCGGGCGCTCACGCATTTCGCCGGTTCAGGGCGACATGGCTGCGAAAGCAGCACGCGCCAGAAGACTTGATTCGTTTCTGGCTCGGCCATGCAAACAAGAGCGTCACCGACGTATACAGCAAGTTGAAGGAGGACGTGACGTTTCGCAAAGAGGTCGCCGAAGAGGTAGGGATCGGTTTTGAACTTTCACCCGAAAAGTCCGCAGTTGCACTCTATTGTACCCACACAGTGTTGTTGTCACATGTTGCGTAACTGATTCTGATTCAAGAGGAAGAATGGCTCCCCGGGCTAGATTCGAACTAGCAACACTTCGGTTAACAGCCGCTGGTGAAAATCACTAAGTCGTTGCTTTGGCGTCACTTACAAATTTGATATGGCGCTTGAGTTGGCCAATTGGCCAACCATACCCACTTCGATCATTTCCCCGAACCCGCCGTGGAGGCGAGTCGAATCGCCAGAGCCAACCGATCGGTGGAATCCCCTTCCTCGCGATGATCAGTGCTAGCTCCGGCCACGAGAACCGAGATACGGGCACGCGGTACGCGAAGCAACTGATTGATCGAGACGCTGCAGCTGCGATTCTAGATCGTTGGCCTGTTGAAGGACAGGGGTCCTTCTCTGCAAACTAAGAGAGCCTGTTTCGTCCACCGAGACAAGCCTGGCGTGAACTAATCAAGGGCCGCAATCAGAGCTGCCAGCCTTCCGGCGCAGCACCCAGACACGCCCAGACACGCGAGACAAAAGACCCTTTTCGCATATACAGTACAGTTAGGATAAACCGGATTAAGTGAGCATTCCGAGAAGGAATGCGAACAGATTTTGGGGTTCGCACTTGGTTGAGTAGCCATTTTCTAGATCCCTCACCCACGCGTGAAGAAGGTACCAACAGGGGCGGCTTCAATCTGAACCAACGGTTCAGGGCCGCTGCTCAGTGATTCCACTAGCTGTACCTTTTTGCCTGCCGCATAGATTTGGTGCCGACCGTGATTTCTATACCAATCGGCCACCGTCGCCGTATGATGGACGCTCTCGAGTACCTTGCGCCAGCCACCACCATTGTAGGCACAAAAACTGATCTCGCCCTGCCAAGTTGCTACCGGCGCGTTTGAATTGCAGATCGTCGCAAAGTCGTAGTTGTAGGCGTCTTGGAACCACATACCATTGAGAAACATGAGTCTCCAGCGTGCGGTTTTCGCAGAGGCTTGCCGCGACCAATCGCCGTCGCTTCTCGTGAAACGATACAATGAGCCCTCAAACAGACCACGGAGCTCATGGGGTCCCAATCCCGAGGGAGCCTTCGCCTGGTTGAAATTCCGAAGAAGTGAAAGCAAAACCATGGCCCTGGTCACCCGAGGCGACCTGCCGGAATCTGTTATTTGTACAACGTCTTGCATGAACCTTCCGAGATCGAAGAACGCTGGAATCGGAATCGCCTTCCCCTTCTCAGTATCTACAAGCAAGGGGCTCATAATCGCGTGGTCCGGATGCATGTCAGGAAAGAGACTCCCACGCTCTGCACCCCGGTCAAGGACATCATCCAAATGGCTGAAGATCGCGTACGCCGAAGCTGGGTACCAATCCCGCATGGGCCGCCAATCAATCGAGGTTTGGGCTTGCAGGTCGTAAGCGAGTTGAGAGAGAGGATACCGTTCTGCATACCGGTCCTCAGTCGATATGCGCTCGTCGCGGCCGGTGAACATAACGGGCTGAAAAATTACGCCGTGGATTTGATCGGCGTTGCGGAGAGCGAAGCGCACGATCTCTCCCACGCAATCATTGTTGAGACCGTTGACCACGGTAACTTGCAAGGTGGTTTGCATTCCAGCCGCAGCGATGTTCTCCAGCGCGCGGAGCTTCACTTCCATGTAATTTCCAAGCCCGCGATGTTTGTTCTTCTCCTCGGAGACGCCATCGAACTGCAGGTACACGCCGTGCAACCCGGCGGCGCTCGCCTCGACAGCAAAATTTCGGCTTTCCGCAAAACGAATACCATTGGTCGAAACGTGAAGACGATGGAAGCCCTTGCTCTTCGCGTGTCGAATTGCGTCAAGGAAGATCGGAGAGAGTGTGGCCTCGCCACCGGAGAACAAGACATTGATTTCGCGGTTAGGCTTGAAAGAGCCCGCCCGTTCAAAAATCGTCTTCAACTCTTCCATATCTGTTTCGTCGACGTAACCAACTCCGTTAGCGTCCATGAAGCAAGGTCGACACATCATGTTGCATCGGTTGGTCAGATCCACGATCAAATACGACCCTCGGCCCGCCCGGATGCTGTTAGGGCCGTGGTCGTGGACCTCACGGTCGCCAACGCAATCGAAGTCGGCCCCCAAGGACTGCGCTTCCATCCTCTGAAAGAAATCGGGATGGTTCGATAGCACGTCCTCAAATGGACCATGCGTCTCGCACGCCTTTCGCATGAGGATTCGTCCGCCTTCCTCAAGGATCTCGGCGTCAATGATTCCCGGACGCTCCCTAAAACCGGCTACATCACTCTGGCCCCTGATGACCGCCTCGACTGCTTTGCGGTTGCATTCCGGGCAGAGCGACAGGGTTCGCCTCGGAACCCCCGTCCCCATTGGCGTTCGTTGGTGCTTCTTCAGAAGCCGACCCGGCGCCCAGCTTGGTGCGGGCAGCGCCCCTTCAGGCAGAACGCGGTTAACGGAGCTGGCGATGGTCCATGCTGCGCTGGATGTGAAACGAGAGTGAGAGGCCATATACTCGAACATGAAATTTACCTCCTGTCGCGGTTTGCTCAAGGATAGAAAAACGATGCGGCGAACCCTTCCGTCTGGGCAAACTCATTTTACTTGCGCTGTCAAGTCAGAGGGCCCTACCCGACGCCGATGCGCAACGCCGTTCTGCGTGCGACAAGTGTGTTGACTTCTGGTTGTGAAAAGAACGCAGAGATATCTGTTCTCAAGCGCCGGGTACATCCACCAGGTAAGCGAAATAGCAAGACCGGTTTCGGCCGTGGGTGGGAAAATGTTGCGGCGCCGAAATGGCAAAATCCGAGCTAGCAGCCCGCTTTAGAGATATCAGCGCTTGCTGCTGAAATTCAAATGGATTGGGTGCTGCTGTACAGGGCGCTCAATTTGGAGATGTAAAGTGGTATCGAATAAGTCGTTGGAAGTGAATGCTGCGCTCGCCGAGGGTGCAAAGCAGGCAACGTTTGAAAAGGAGGCGCAAACCCCGAGCGGAACCGGCACACCGGCTTCTCCGCCGAGACCGCATGGGCAGCCCGCAGAAACACCGGCGGAACAAAACGGTAGCGGCAAGACGCCGCAGCGTTCTTTGCCGACGAGCTCGGCCCAACCTAACGGGAACCAGCTGGATCTCGAGGGACAGAACGCCGTCAACAAAGTCATGTTGGCGGGGCGACTCTGCCGGGATGCCGAAGTGAGGCATACCAAAGGCGGTCAGATCGTGGCGAATTTTTCTTTGGGAACCCAGGAGTCGTACAAAGACCGTTTGGGCGAGTGGCAAAAAAAGACTGCGTGGCACCGGGTTCAAGTGTGGGGAGACCTTGCGGAAACGGTAAGCGCAAACCTGCGGCAAGGTGCGCGGGTCTATGTCGAAGGAAAGCTCATCATCCGCAACTGGATCGACAAGCAAAACCAGAAGCGCCGCTCCACAGAAGTGGTGGCAAGCGATGTACGTTTCCTTACGCTGGCTCCAAGCAATGGGGCGCAAAGCGGGAGCGAACTCGCCGACGAGCATACCGGCGATTAGCAATGACCGAGAACTTGGGGCTATCGCGCGCTTGCAGTCGGGCTAGCCCCAAGCTTCCTACGATTGATTTCCTAGATAATTTCTTGCCAGCCTTCACCAACGCCAGGCTCTACCACAGCCTTCGTTGAACCTACGATCTGATCCAAAGCAGCGAAATTACACTGTTGTAAGCAGGCAGCGCCTTGGACTCCTCCCATATGGCCTCTGGAAAACCGGTCGCGGAGATCCACAAACGCGCGGGGAGCGCCTGCGGTTTCCTTGGACCAGGTGTTCCCGCAAAGCATTGCAACGCAAACGTGCCTTGCTGAAGGGGCGCCCCCTTTTGGAGCGGAAAGCCAAAGTGGCTCGAGCGTTTCGACCAATCGATTCGGTCATTCGTGGCCCACACGATCGCGCAGCTTTGCTTCGCCAGATCGCAGTACCGCCACGCCGCTGCCGAAAGAGAAGTATGAAATCGCTGGGCGATTTTTTCGATCACTTGCAGAGAAGGCGGTGCGGACTCGACGATCGGCCGGACCGCGGGAGCGGGCAGGAGAAGCTCGGCGGCAAATTCATCGGCCTCGCGCTCGAGTTCTCGCGACCAGTCGCCCCAGTTCCCGATGTCGGACTTGGTGCAAACGAGCTCCGTCTGGTCGTGATCGGGAAGCAAAAAGTGAGCGATTTCATGGGCGAGCGTGAAATTCTTGCGGCCAGCCTCGCGGATCGATTGCCGGACCGCAATCGTTCCCAAAGGAATCTCGCGCGCTCGAATCAAGGCGCCGTCAAACCCATCAGCGTCCACCTCGCGAACTTGGAGTCCGAGTCGCGAAGCGATTGCCCGCAGATCGCCATGCTCGAGCGGCAGTTCGCGCGCGAGGGCGCGTGCATAGGCGCCGCCTTTTTGCGACCCGCTCATCGACCGTCTTTCGGGCGGCTGCGATTATTGCGTTTCAAAAGATCCTCGGCGAGGTCGTCCAGGAGTTTCTTGTCCCGTTCCGAGAGTTCCTTCTTGTTTCGATAGGCGGTAGCCAAAGTCACACGCGGCAGCCTCGCGAGTCGTTCCTGAATACGCTGAGCGTGGTCGATGACACTCCGGATGACCGCTCGGGCTTCGCGAACTAATGCTCGTTCCTTTGGGGAACCGGGTACGCCTGGACGCAAGTCACTAAGCGCCTGTTTCAAGAGCGCCGGAACGGGCCGGCCTGCTGCCGCGTACTCTTTTGCTAGGGCATCAAACTTTCGATAAAGGCGTGCTTTGACGTCTTCCGGATCAATTCCTGCGCGCCGCAAGAGTTCCCGGGCTTCCCCGGCATCCAGCTGGCTCGGGCTGCCGTACAAGCTGTCGGACAGTTGACCCAACCGCGCGTTTTGCGGAAAAAGATCCTTTTCCTTCTGTTCGCTCATGCGGTTTTCCTCCCCACCAAGTTGTGATCGATGAGTTGCCTCTGCAGCCTCTTCTTCCTGTTCTGCACCTCTGCTGCAGTAATGCCCAACTCAGCCGCTATTTCGCGGGGCTTGTAAAGGTTGAGTTCCAGCACAACCCTCACAACTTCCGCTAGTTCGGGTTCCCCGGCAAAGGCATTCCGTGCGCGTTCACCGTACCGCTCTTCATCGATGGAGGCCGCAAAATCTATAGCCGATCCCGGCAATTCGTCGAGCGACAGGGGAGCAGCATCGGCATCCCGTTGGGCAGGAAGCGGGGATCGGCTCTCCTCGTGGGCATGTGCCGCCTTACGAAGGGAATCGATAATGTCATTGCGCATGGCGGTCGCCAGCAGGGAGAACAAATCGCCACGGGAGGCCCGATGTTGAAGCCTGCCTTCCATATATTCCACCAAGACTGCCGAGACAAAGTCGTCGACGGACAGACCGACGCCGGCGACTGTAGAGTTACGCCCACCGAGTCCAAACTCGTTAAAGGTTCGCAGCCCAAAAGCAGTCAGCCGATGGGCTAGTTCCTCAAAATCCAGGCTTTGCTGCGCTTCCAAGAAGAAACCTCGGACGCCGAGATGACGGCCGTCTAACCGGCGGGAGTCTAAGGTTCTAACATGCATGGGCCAGCGGAATCACCAGGATAATACTCAGTAAGCGAAGTAAAAGATCGTTTCTGGCCACGCACGGGAGGGAATATTGTTTTTTTCGGAACACCCAAATTCGGAAGATTGGTTCGCTCTGTCGGTATCAGCCCTGGGGCTGAATTCGAGCATTGCGTGCCCCAAGAAAGCGAGCGGATCTTGGAGATGGACTATGATATCGGACAAGGCGTTGGAACTAAACATTTCTTTGGTTTTAGAGGGTCGTGGTGATTCCGTGAAATGCACCGGGATTCAAGTCATCAAGCCCGGTGGCGGCTTGGCAGGCAATGGAATCGACCCCCACAGAGCAATGACTCGCATAGGAAAGGAAACCAGTGAGGCGAACGGGGTTCCTCCTTGGTGCGTTTCTCATGCGCATGTTTTGGGGAAAGGGCCGGCTCAAGACGGGGCACAACGCGAAGGGAAGAAGGAAGAGCCGATAGGTACCACAGCAGACTGCCGGAACACCTGGATCTTTAAGGCCAGCTCGGAATTCTCCGACGTTCGGAGTGCAGTTCGCACCCTTAGGGAACATACCTGGCTCGTCCAGCAGCACAAGGAACAGATCAAATTGGGAGACAGGGTGTATTTGTGGGAGTCCGGTCCGCGGGGAGGAATCATCGGACTGGCGGAGGTATCCGAGCCGCCTCGGATTCAACCGGAACCGAAAGAACAACTGCTGTTCATCCGGAACAGTGAAAAGTTCCGAGGAGACCGCCTTCGCGTAAAGATCCGATTGCTCAAACTGATCGAACCAGCGATTCAACGGACGTATCTTTCATCGCGGGCGGAATTCGCTACCTTGAGCATCTTGCGGCGCCCGCGGGCCACGAATTTTCGCGTGACGCGAGAAGAAGCAAAAGCCCTGGAAGGCATTGTGGACAGCATGGCTGTGGCAGCTGCTCCTCATGATTCAATGAAAGGAGAGAAACGGATCGTATTTGCCCAGGCGTAAGGACTAGCGCCCTTAACATGGGACCAGCCGCAAGGAGCACTCGCCGGAGACCGCACATCGGTCAGCGTGTCCGTAGACAAAGCGAAACGGGCAGAACCCCCACTTGGAAGCGCAGGGAGACTCTCTCCCTCGAGGAACACGTCGGACTTTTCTTCCGCACCTGTGGCAAGACGATCCAAGGAAAATGCCGGAGACGGTCGTTGCGAAAGAAAGGAGGTCGGACGGAAATTGAATCGGATTCGGACTTGATCCAAACAGCTCTCGCTAACTTAGCCCTGCCCGACTACTTTCCCGACCGGCTGCTCTCTCAGAACTCCATGGCTGATGCGCAACGCGACGGATTTCCACTTCCTTCGGCAACTCGGTCCGCCAGGACGGATTCTGTTCTACAGGGTTTAAGAGTCGGTTTTCTGAAACCCATCGAACATCTCATTCTCGATGACTCCATCAGCAAAGCGATTCACGCCAATTCGGCGAAGCAGGGCCTCGCCCGCTTCACGAGTTGCGTGTTGCAAAGCGGCGTCGAACTACTCTACCGAGCTATCAAGAGCAACATCGCTGACTCGCTCCATGTCGTGATTCAGATCAAGCGCAGACCAGGACGCCGCTACGTCTCGGAAGTGCTCGAAATCAACAGCTACGACCCCGACGCGACCCCTTCGATTACTGTGCGATCTACCAGACACAGGAGCCATCCCAATGACGACGGACGAAAGTCGAAACATGAAGGACATCTCAGCAAGCGAATACATCCGTACAAACTTTCATCCGTCTGATCGGATTGCCGTCCTGGTCCGCAACGGCGGTACGGGCGAAACGATCCAGCGTATCGCGACTGCTGAACGGATCGCGGGAACTTCCGCTCAGGAATGGCTCCAGCACAAGAATGAAAAAGAGGCATGCGACATCTACATCGGAATGAACACTCTGAAACCCGAGGCACGCACGCGAACTAAGGGGGACATTCAGACCATCCGTCATCTTTACCTGGACATCGATCACGATGGCCCGTCGGCCTTGGCGAAGATTCGGCAATCCAACCTGGTGCCGCCGCCGAATTACACCGTAAATACATCGCCTGACAAATTCCAGATCGTGTGGCGGGTCGAGGGTATTGACCGGGAACACGGCGAGGCCCTGCTGCGTGCCATGGCACGCAAACTCGGAGGCGATCCTGCGGCCACCGATTCCACTCGCGTTCTGCGTCTACCGGGATTCATCAACCGAAAGTATAAAACCGACTTTCGAGTGCAAGCCGAGAAGCACACCGACCGCATTCATCACCTACAAGATTTTCGCCTACACACTGAGCCGATCGACAACAACTTCCGCGCGCACTACAGGCTGTTAACGCAACGGTCTTCTGAAACGCGACCCTTGAGCCAGTCCGAGCACGATTGGATCTATGCGAAGCGGGCCCTCGCCCGCGGCGACGACCCCGAAGAAATCATCCGCAGGATCGCGGATTTTCGCAGTAGTGAGAAAAGCGACCCGCTATACTACGCGCGGCTAACCGTCAGCAAAGCGCAGCAGCACCTTGCGACGGAAAAGGCAACTCCGACCCAGCCGATTGATGGCTCTCACAGATCAATCTAGCGCGTTCAATTCGATTCGTTTATCCGAACATCCATGAATCAAGTCGAAGTAGAATTGATAGACTCAACCGAGCTGGCGAACGGCTGAACATCCCCGAAACCTGGGTATGTTCCTTTGCCTTCTGGTGGAGTCTGGTCGAGCCGTCCTCCTGCCGCACGCGTACACGGTATCGGACGAACCACGCTCCATGGTGAATGTACAACCGCCCATCTTGGGCTGACAACCTAGCCACTCACGGAGTTCGTTGCTACCCCAAGCAAACCGTACGTAGCGTCCAGGACGGAAATGCGGAATCGGATCGCTTTTGCGCTTTACGTTGGTCCGTGCTGGGAAGTGTTGCAGATTATCCGCTCGAATCCCAAATCATCTCTCTGAAAACAGAATCCATGCACCGCTAAATGCAGGAAACTTTACGTCGGAAAGCGGCATGGTTCTCACGGAGTTCGTCGAGAAAATCTATCTGTCTTATATCGAGCTTATATCGAGGAGTTGCGCGAGTCCACGAAAAAGGGATGTCGGGAAATGTGGAACAACCACATCCGCGATCGTGTCGGGCATATTTGCATGCATGAGTTCAGACGGATGCAAGCAAGATGTTGAAGGCAATTGCCGAAGACAACGATTTAAGTAAAACAACGCTTCAGCACATAAAGAGTAATACCGAATGATGTTCTTGTGCCCGAGGTGAAAATCGGCAGTGAACCAGATGTTGAGCATCCCGGATCCTCTCACTTCACCGTGGCAGCGACGCGAAGAATCTGTTTTTGGATGGAAGAGCGCAAGTCCTTTGGGAGGAGGTCCGCTTGTTCGAGCGATTTCCAGCCTGCGACGGTCTTCTGCGCAGTCTCGACGGCGATCTTCCAGAGCGGGCTTGCTGGAATTCTTGCCTTGTCGGCGAAGCGGCGCATCTGGTCTGGGGTGATCTCAGAAAGGCTGCGGCTGTCGCCGAAGCTCAGGCCGAGCTTGTCGTTGGGAATATAGGGCAGCGTGGCGACAAAATCGTAGCCCGGCGACAGGACGGGCGTGCGGCGGTTGGGATAAAGGAGGGACCAGTTCTTGAGATGCATATCGGCGTTGCCGATCAGCACGGAGAATACGAGGCGGCGGACGAATTCGAGTATGGCGTCCTCGCCGATTTCCGCCCAGAGGACAGCGGCAATGTTCGCGTAGCTGTGACGTTTATACTTGTCGTTGGGAAATTCCCCGAAGACTTGGGCGAAATCCTCCATATGAACGGGCTCCCCACCCGGCTTTCGGTCGAAACGCTTCACGGCGAGCGCTCGGCCTTCCACTGTATGCGCTTGTTCGGGCAGTCCTTTGATGCTTGCTATATCTACGAGCTTGTTTTCAGGGACGGAGATGCCGACGCGTCGGGCCAGTTCCATCATGGCGAATTCATTCTCGGGAACCGCCTTATAGCGGGCTGAAGGCAGCTTGACGATCCACGATCCGCCCATGCCGTCCACAGGAATGGTCAGGCCGCCAGAGGCCTCCATGACGGCCGAGAATTTCAACTGCACTCCGGCGAGAGAAAAACGCAACGGTTGTTCGCTGTCGTGCGCATGGTCGTGCTCATCGTCATGATCCTGATGAGCCTTTGGCCCCTGCGCCTGACCCTCAAGCGGCGCAATGACAAGCGCGCCGGGAAGGTCGGCTCCAAGCACGGTGAGGAGGAAGAATTCGCGCTCGGGATTGACGTCCGCGCGCTTGGCGAGATAGTCGCGCAGGTGACCTTCCGGGAGAAGGTTAGAGAAGAACGGTGGCACGCGGCGCGCCGTGGGACGCGTTTGTGTCACGAGCCCACCAGTGCTGCCCTTGAAGGAGAGGCTCAGAGTCGGACGCTTCGGGTCATCTATATACTCCTGCTCAAATGCAAAAAGCTGGCGGTCGCCCGCGAGGCGGGTGATGACCCCTATGTGCCTTTTGTGTAGGCGCACGGAGAGCGCGTTGATTGTTTTCGGATCAAACTTCATCGCGCAGCTCCGCCGCCGTGTCCTCGTCTCCCTCGGCGACGTAAAGGGGGCGTTCCTCGCCTTCACCTGGCTGGTCCTTCAGGTGGTCGCGGACAAGGGACTGCACCACGGGCACAAGAGCGCGGGGCACCATGAGGAGGTCGCGGTCGAGGGCACGGACCAGCTCAAGGAGTGTGTCATAGCGCGGCACGATCTTGCCGGATTCGATGCCGGAGATATGCCTCTGGCCGACGCTGAGACGGCTCGCTAGGTCTCTTTGGCTCCAGCCGCGCTTCTCCCGAGCCTCCCTGAGGGCCCGGCGCAGCTCGGCGGGCAGCGCTTTCTGCCGGAGGGGCTTGACACCCTTTTTTACATCATTCTTCATGATTGATACAATATAATACATCAGAGCGAAACGCAAGCGATACCCTAAATTATCTCAAGGTGAGCATGTTACACAATAAAGGGTATCACGGACTGTTTCAGATATCGAAACAAGATCGGGCTCGACGTTGGCGTCAAGTCGGGTAGGTCGACGGCCCCGAGCTCCTGCGAAGTCTCTGGCAGGTAAACCTGCTCGCCAACTAGGGTTCACAGATTTTGGTTTGCCACGGGTCCGTCGGACCAAACCTCTAACGCTAATCCATCCTCGCTCACGAAGTGCCGCGCCTTCCTCGGTTCGCGCCGGGGTTCGATTGCAATGGATGCCTCGGGTGCCAGAAGACGATGCTCGCTTTGCTCACCACGGTGAAATGGCTTTTTATCACGACTAGCTTAGTTGACGTTGGGGTTTTGATCGTGACGACCGCGAAAGTGGAATTGGGCTTGTCCTCCTTACATGTAAAAGCTATACCGCGACTGAAACGGATCTGTTGGCTTCATGTATTTGAAGATGCTGCCGACCTTGCGTGCCGCTTTGAGCGTGATCGGTTCGAAGTTGTCGAATTGCGTGTTGTTCCAGTTCATCTTCGTTAGCGCAAGGATCTCTTGAGCAAGGAAGAGCGGCCCTGCTCGGCTCGCTCGTAAAGAATGGGCTGAAAAGGTTGGGCTTGAACTTAAGCTGCCGAGCCTGCCGCTGACACTGGAAATTGGCCGACTTTCTGAGGCCAAAACTCAATCCGCGAAAGCGGCGTAATCAGTAGCAAATGTGGGAGATTTGGCTCCCCGGGCTAGATTCGAACTAGCAACCCTTCGGTTAACAGCCAGCAGAGTAACTTAATCAGCATTCGCCGGAGCTAAGCTAAACCGAGGAAAGCTAACGAATTGCAGCAAAATCCAACGAGTCACTTCCTCAGTTTTTATTCGTCCGATACTCACTTTTTGCCGCCATTCTCCACATCTGATACTACGTCTGTACTACATTTTCATCGCGGCCATCGCTATGACAGCAGCAACGCCAGGTCTTCAGAGCGTAGGTCTCGAATCATGCTGTTCTCGGCGCCGATGATTGCGGCGGCAAGGTCGCGCTTGGTTTTCTGCAACTCCAGGACTTTCTCCTCAACCGTGTCGCGGGCAATCAGTCGATAAGTGAAGACGGGCCGTGTCTGCCCAATGCGATGCGCACGGTCTACGGCCTGCGCTTCAACTGCGGGGTTCCACCAAGGATCGAGAATGAATACATATTCGGCGGCGGTGAGATTCAAGCCCAGACCGCCTGCCTTCAGGCTGACAAGGAAGAGACGGCAGTCTTTGTCATTTTGAAAGCGCTCCACTCGCGTCTGGCGGTCCCGGGTGGCGCCGTCTAAGTATTCGTAGAGTATTCCGTCCTGATTCAGCCGGGCGCGGAGAATCTTCAGCAAGCTGGTGAACTGCGAGAACACCAGCGCCTTGTGTCCTTCGTCGAGGACTTCACGCAGTTGCTCGAGCAGCACGTCCAGCTTGGCGCTGGAATCACTGGAGCGTTTCGAATCGAGCAAGCCGGGATGGCAAGCGGCTTGCCGCAGGCGCAACAATGCCTCCAGGACCTGAATCTTGGATTTCGCCAGGCCGGCGGTTTCGATCCGCCTAAGCAACGAATCGCGGTAGTGCTGGCGCAACTGGTCATAGAGTTTCCGTTGCTCAGGTTCGAGCTCGCAGTACACCGTTTGCTCGGTTTTGGACGGCAGTTCACGCGCCACCTGCTCCTTGGTTCGGCGCAAGAAGAACGGCCGCAACGCGTGACCCAGCAGGCGGCGCGTTTCCTCGTCCGGATTGCGCATCGATCCGCCCACGACCTTGAAGGCGTTGGCAGCGCCAAGCATTCCAGGGTTGAGAAACTCGAATAAAGTCCACAGCTCACCGAGGTGGTTTTCCATCGGAGTGCCGCTCACCGCCAGGCGGTGTCGTCCGCGCAGAAGCCGCGCGGCCTTCGACGATTCGGTTTCCGCATTCTTGACCACCTGCGCCTCGTCGAGCACGACGTAATCAAACTCGGCGTCTTTGAAGCTCCAGGCGTCTCGGCGCAGCGTGCCGTAGGTGGTGAGCACCAGGTCGTAAGCGGCGAAGTCATTGCCGTTGCGCTCCAACCCGGTATGATCGAGCACCCGCAGCTGCGGAGTGAAGCGTGCCGCTTCCTCCTTCCAGTTGAATACGAGCGACTTCGGAACAACCACCAGGGACGGACCGACGGGCTCGCCTGCGGCGCGCAGCTCGCGGCGGGATTCGAGCAGCGCCAGTACCTGCGCGGTCTTGCCCACACCCATGTCGTCCGCGAGGCAGCCACCGAAGGAGAAACGCTGCAGGAAGTGCATCCAACCCAAGCCTTCGCTTTGATAATCACGCAGGCGGCCCACAAATCCCGCGGGCTGTGCCGCAGGTTCGACGCCGTGAAACCGTCGTAGCTCCTCGCGCACGCGTGCGAAGGTCTCATCGCAGCGGGCTTCTGGTTGCGCCGCCACTAAGGCGTCAAGCAGTCCCGCTTGGCTGTGACGGAAGCGCACATGACCTTGCTCTGGCTTACCCATTCCAGCCAGCGGGCCAATACGGCGCAGCCACTCTTCCGGCAGCACGCCATAGGTTCCATCATCGAGCCGCACCATCTTGTCCCCGCGCCGCAGGGCTTCGAGCAACTCGGGCAGGCGCGCTGTGGTGTTCCCGTACTCTACCTCACCGTGCAGCTCGAACCAATCCACGCCACTCGAAACTTCGATGCGGAATGGGCCTGGGCGCCGGAAGATCTTTCCTTCCGCTTCGATGTCCCAGCCTGCCTCCACAAGCGAGCGCACGATGCGAGGCAGCTTGCTCGGCGCCAACTCCCACCTCGGCGTGGAATCCGGGTAGGTAGGAGCGCGCTGCTTCAGGCCAAGCTGATCGAGAAACGCCCAGGCGGCCTTCTCCGCGTTGGAATCCCGGCGTATAAAACGCCGTCCTGCAGCATCGAAAAAGCCTCGCGCCGGATCGAACGCCGCAAACATGCGGCCCTCGTAAGCAAAACACAGCTTCGCATCCAGGCGTTCATGCCGGTACGGGACGCGGGTTTTGGAAATTGTCAAATGAGGATGGGCTGGCAGAGCTACCTCCTCGTATCGTAACTCCTCTGGCACCCGCAGCGGCGGCAAGTTCGGACAGCAGAGCAAAGTCGCCAGGAATTCATCGCGCTCCTTTTCGGGAACCGAGATCGAGCCCTGTTTGCGAAGAGCGATGATCCATTCGATCGGAGTATCGTTGGCGAGAGGTGCCACGCGGTCTCTCGTGATTACCAGACCTGCCGTGGCCAGGGCCGGGAATGTTGCTTCCTCGTGCTCTTCTCCGCGCTGGAAAAAGCCGGCGAGGGTACATGCCGTTTCGCCGAGCCGGTGCAGCTCAAGGACGAAATTCCAGGGACCGCCTTCGTCCCACGCAAGCGGAAGCAGGTTGTCCGGTTCGTTCAGTGGCCGCAGGAAGCAACGTCCGGTGCGCACCACCAAAGGCATGAGCATGCTGGCCAACGCGGGCGAGAGCAGAGGAGATTCGGGGATCGGCAGATAAGTTCCCGCGTAGCCGTAGCTGTAGCTATACGATTGACCTCCCGGCAGAGAGGACAGAATTTCGCGATCCTCTGACAGCGGGAGCTGAGCGATCTGGCCTTGGCGCATGGAAAGAATTTTGGGTCGCGAGAAACTGCCATTGGCGTTCCGGTTGCGCGATTGCAGGGAGAGAACCAAATCGCCGGCGTGCACGTTTTTCGCGACATCCACGACATATAGAATCTCCAGCTTGGACGGCCAAGCCGCGCGATGTCGAGGCGGAAAGACCTCACCGAGTTGTTTCCGCCAGTCCGCTGGTTTCGGCTTTGCCGGATTCCAGACGACCGCAGGAGAACGCGATGAAAGGACCGGCGCCGTCCCGTCGTCCTCATAGAGTTCTTCATCGCCATCGTAGTAGTCACGGCCATCAAGACCATCCGCGCCAAGAGCATCCAAGTCCAGGATCAACTTGTCTGCCGAGGCAGCTGCGGTCAAATATTGATGCTGGTCAGCGGCAAGGGTGGTGGCCCACACGTGCTTGCAGGGAACGCCCTGCTCCACAAAATGGGGGCAGTCGCACCAAACCGCAAGCTTGTTGTCTCTCCAGGCGAATTGCACCTCGTAAAAGCCGGAACCGCGCACACAAGCAGTAAGCTCGGATTGGGAACCTTCGTGGATCGTGACGCGGCCCTTACAGTAGTAGTCGTCGCCGCGCTTCCGAACATTCTTGGTGAAATTCGCTGCCAGCTTGGTGGAGAGACTCATGCCCCTGCTCTATAGAACTCGCAGGATATTCTATGCAGGTTTTTCATGACTTTCCATGGAAAGAAAGCTCCTCAACTGCCAGCAGCCTCTGGAACTCCGGATAGGACTTTCCTTCGGAGGCAGAAAATAAAAGCAAGCAGTCGCTTCTCGAACTTTTATTTATGTCTTATTCGCTTTTTGGCGCATTCGCCGCAATTGATTACTACGTTTGTACTAGGTTTCCGTAATTGGGAATGATCGGCTGTCGGAATTAGCTCCATCTACCAAACGAAGCACGCCTGGCCGAGCTGTTGGCCAGTTGGATCGCGCGGAAGTAGTTGTCTCCCTTGCCTAAATCCATCTGCAGGTTGCATCTCCCGGATTTCTTGTGCCAACGTGGGATAAGGCAGGCATTTCTCAACTCTCTTTGGCAGCTATCCAAATACAGATGGAATGCACACCACAAATTGCAGGACGACCGTACCCAGCCGCGTGCCGACATACACGGCGATCCATGCGATCCATCAAGTCTCTTGAAGACAGCGAAACACGGTCCTAATATTGCTTGAGGGTCAGACTTTAGAAAGAATACCTGATTCTCGGTCGGCAGGGCCATAAAGGCCGCATCAGTCATGGCTTTCGTACGTTGACATCGGTACGGATCGCCCATCGCTTAGGGTTATTGAGAAGCCAATCTTTCTCTCTCAAAGGCGCTGTAGTTGTTCCGTACTCTCGTGAACCAACGAATCGAAAACGACTTTGCCGTTTGCATGAAGGCATTGCAAAATATGCGACCGTATCGTATATTATGCGCGTGTGGATACCACGGGACATTGAACCTAGGCTGCAACGATCTGTCCGCACTCGTCCGGTCGTGGTGCTCACAGGAGCGCGCCAAACCGGCAAGACTTCCACACTTCTACGGCTATTTCCGAAGTATGGGTTTGTCTCCCTGGACCTGCCGACTGAAGCAGAACAAGCGGAAAAGGAACCACAAAACTTCCTTGGTCGCCACCCGCCGCCAGTGATCATCGATGAGGTGCAGTATGCTCCTCGCCTATTCCGGCATCTCAAGGTGGTTGTGGACGCGAGTCGCGCCCGCAACGGCCAGTTCCTGCTTACCGGCTCACAGAAATTTACGTTGATGAAGAGTGTTTCCGAATCGCTGGCCGGGCGGGCGGATATTACGGAACTCGAGACGCTCTCCTTTGCCGAGATTCACTCCGCAAGGCCAGCAACCACGGTCGAGACGACGATCGTTCGGGGCGGTTTTCCCGAACTGCACGCGAACCCGGACATTGACCAGGTTGCCTTCTATAATTCCTATCTTGCCACCTACCTGGAACGTGACGTGCGGTCACTGGCCAACGTTGGTAACCTGCGAGACTTCGAACGTTTTCTACGCGCTTGCGCCTTGCGTTCCGCAAACTTGCTAAACAAAGCTGATCTCGCGCGTGACATCGGCATCGCTCCTTCCACGGCAAATCATTGGTTATCCACGCTCGAGGCCTCCGGGCAGGTGGTCCTCCTTGAACCATGGTTCTCAAACCCTACCAAGTCCATCGTCAAGAGCCCTAAACTCTACTTGGCAGATACCGGCCTGCTTTGCGCTCTATTGAACATCCGCACTGAAGATGCCCTTCACCAATCACCTGCCGCCGGCGCAATCTGGGAAACCTTTGTTTTTGCTCAACTGCGTAGTCGAGAACGCCGCGCCGGACGTGTTGGCAGTCTATTCTTCTGGCGTGACCGGACACGCGAAGTGGATTTTGTTGTTGATATCGGCGGACGGTTGGACCTTTTCGAAGCGAAGTGGACCGAACTTCCGGGTGACGGTGATACGGTAAACCTCAATTTCGCGCGCACCGTTGTGGGCAAGTCGCGAGTGACCGGGGGCGCGGTCATCTCTCGCACCCCCAATAGTTTTCCACTCAGCAGTGGATTCCGCGCTCTGCCAGTGTCCGAATTGCGATGAGGCAAATCGTTATTTTGGAACTGGTTGATCGTTTTGCAAGTCGTTGAGCTGGACGTCGGGGTTTGCACTTCCAACTGAAAGGCAGAAGTTGCATTCCATTACACCTGTAAGTAGCTGGTTGTGCCACGTTACGTAAGTGATTCTGCTTCAACAGGAGAGGAGCGCCGGAGTGGAAGAACGTCGAATGCCGCTTGGAAAAACGCGGATATGAGACTCGAAGTGGGAGACCTGGAAATAGGAGGCACTGAAAACCGTCTCTAACTGATTGCCTACAAAAGAGGAAATGGCTCCCCGGGCTAGATTCGAACTAGCAACCCTTCGGTTAACAGCCGGGGGGTATAAAACTCTAAGTGCCGCGTTCGGTGTCGCTTACGAGCCTTATCGCTGTTTATCCTGCCCTTGAATTGGACGGAAGTTGGACGGAA
>DASQYT010000115.1:0-13039 GCA_035639075.1 Candidatus Elarobacter sp. | reverse complement strand
GCCTGGGACCCGAGCCGGGAAATGGAGGTGGTTCTGAATTGGCGGGACTGCGCGCACCCCAGGGCGTTTTCGGCCATATAGGAAATCACGAAACTGCAACACCGAAGACTACGCCGCCAGTCTATTTTCTGAGCAAGGCATTTGCACCCTACGCCAACAGCGCGCGCGCATTCAATTGACCAGCGAGACGGTTAACCTGATGGGGATCGACGACCCGCGAGGCGAAGCCGAAGCGGAGTGGATGCGGGATATTTACCGGCGCCTGCACAAAGGGCTGGTGATGCCGGCAAAAGTCAACATCCTGCTGGCGCACGAACCGTCGGTGTTCGTGTTCGATTGCGCCGCCGGGCTGGGCATTGATTTGATGCTTGCCGGGCACACGCATGGCGGACAGTTGGCGTTGGAGACCGTCCACCGCGGCTTCAACCTCAGTCGTCTGCTGTATCGCTACACCGGCGGATGGTACGAAAACCGAGGCACGAAACTTTACGTCAATCGCGGCATCGGCACGACCGGCTTTCCCATCCGGCTCGGGGCCCGGCCGGAGATTACAGTGCTTGAACTCACTCCGCAGGATTAGCACCACCACTTGAAAATGTTCCCTGTTCAGTTCGGTACAAATGAAGAACAGGTCAAGCCATTGCGCTCATATTGCGGACCAGCTCCATTTTGGGCGTATCACGGACAACTCTGACGTAACGCGATTACGTAAGGGTTGCCGACAAACAGGGAGTGATTTTCTGCGGATGGTTCTCCGTCGACCAAAACACGCGTTCGGAAACAACTTTGCAGAGAGGAGGGAACAAAGAGCGCAAACTTCACTCCGGCAGCCTACATTTCAGAGCTTGATAAGGTCAATGGTTGTCGGTGCGGATGGAATTCTTGGTATATATAAGAAGCATTTTCAATATCTCAGGCTCCAATGCAACATATTCCAGGTAAAGACAAACCACACTACCCCAATCGCTGCCATGCCGATCAGGGTGTCGCCGATCCGGCTCCATAGCCAGCGATCAGATTGTCGCCACGACCGGAACGCGTTCCAAATAGCGACCACGGTGCCCAGCACTCCCACCCCGCCTATTAACTGGATCAGGCGCAACCAAATGTTGTAACGGGGACTGAGCAGGCCAATGTCCTTGAATGCCAAAGTAAAGAAGATGGCGAACCCTGCAAAAAACAGCAGATCTAGCAGGCTCACGATGCGCACCAGAAGCCGCAAGTGCCGCTGTTCGGGAGCAAGATTCAGCTTCTGCCCATAGTGCCACCGGATCAGCGCGGCAATTGGCCAGAGCAGCACTGCCAGCAGAAGTATTACCAACGACCCAATGATCAGTGGTAGATGGAATGCGCTGTTCTCATACCAGTGAGCTTTTTGGAAGACCATGAATGGATAATCGATCACCGCAATAGGATTTCCAGAGCTGTCACGCTTGAACCCAATCCGGTCCTGGCCGTTGACGTCCCGGAACATCAGAGGACCGATCTCGCGAAACTTCTTCGGCTCTCCATTTAAGTCCTTGAAGTCGCCGACGCTGATGGTACCGTCATCATTTACCGACAGCTTTGATTGGTCCGCCACACCAAGCACCTTCAGGATGGTCGTCTCAGAACGACGGCTGACGATGTAATGGCCTGCCAGCGACTGCGCATCCTGGGCGGCAGTGCTTACTTGCGAACCCGCAGGCGCTTTATAAGGAAAATAGCGATCGAGAAACTTGTGCCACACCGCCTCGCGCGCACCGATCTCGCCTTTTCCAGCGCTGTTGTAGGAAATAAAAAAGCCGAGATTCGCATCAGGTATCAGGTGCAGGTCGCTATGGAAATACTGAGTGTCGCCGCCATGTCCGATGATGCGATGCCCATTTCTTTTCTCTTCATAGAAGCCGAGTGCCATGGCATTCATGTCGGGTAAGTTTTCAAATTGACGGGAATGCATGAGCTTCGCCGTCTCCGGCCGCAAAATCTGAGCCCCTTCATAGGTCCCGTCTTGCAAGTGCGCAATCATGAAATGCGCCATGTCGGCGGCGGTGACGGAGGAACTTCCGGCAGGCGGGACGTTGACATATTCGAAAGACTTAGGCACCTGTGACGCAACGTCGTAGCCGTTCGACATCATGGGCTTCAGATCGTCAAGCAGCGGCTGGCGAAAGGTGGAATGGTTCATGCCCAGCGGCTTGAGAATGTGCTCGTCGATGTAATCGAAGTACGGCTGCCCGGACACGCGTTGCACAATATATCCAGCCAGCCCGGTCCCATAGTTCGAATACGCCGGAGTCGTCCCTGCAGGAAAAATGCGCGCCGGCAGATGTTCCTTCAGATAAGTGTCGAGCGGCGTCAGGTCTTTTGCATCACTAACAAAAAGGGCCTGGACAGTTTCCTCGAATCCCGGCGTATGAGTCATGAGGTTGCGCAGGGTGATTGGCTTCCCATAAGCAGCCGGAATTTTGAAATCGATATACTCGTTCACGTCGCGATTGAGATCCAGCTTGCCCTGCTCCACTTGCTGCATCACTGCCGTCCAAGTAAACAGCTTGGAAATCGATCCGGGGCGGAACAGTGTGTTGTCGGGAGAGACAGCAACTTTCTTCTCCACGTCGGCGTAACCATAGCCTTGCTTGAACAGCACCTTGCCGTCCTTGACGATCATGATTACCGCGCCGGCGATATCCTCGCGCGCCAACTGTAACGGCATCACGCCAGCGAGGAACGCCTCGACGTCAGCCGCGGTGAGTTCATGTGTGGTCGGGATCGGAGGCTGCTCGGCTTCAACCGGAGGCTTCTTCGCTTTGGGAACTAAAGGATTCGGGACTTGCGGCTTCTGAGCCCAGGCCGAAGCCGTCATCATCAGGAGCATAACTGCCAAATATGGAAACCGGTGGACGGGCCCGAATATCCCGCTAGCAGCAGTGCTCGTATTCACGATGAAGTCCTCCTTCGGCGCATTGAAGAGTGCGCGCTTGCAAGCAGCCACCATTCTGTCGTCGAACATCCCAAACTAAAAGTTCAGCTTTAGCGCGAACTGAATAATTCGCGGCGAAACCGCAGTACTCAGGATCTGTCCAAAAGTAGCTGAATCCTGCTCGTAATCGGGATCGGAAAACTGCGGGGTATTGAAGGCATTGAAAAACTCCGCCCGGAATTCTACATTCGACTGCTCATTCGGCCACGCCGTACGGAATTCCTTGATCAGCGACAGATCCGTGTTGCGCTGATCCGGACCGTGAATAATCCCAGGGCGAGTGTTGCCGAAGGCGGTTGCGACTCCGTCATCACCGATCACCGGTGGCGTGGTAAAGCACGCTGTGTTGATGTAGTTGTTCAACTTGCTAGTGACGGAGCCCGAGGTGTTTGCTTTACTCACGCCGCAACCGGGGGCCAGCTGCCCAAAGTCCTGACCAAACGCCGAGATGCCGAAAACATTCGTGGCATTTGTATTCAGGACGGGCAGCAGATGACCGGATTGGAATACTGTTACGCCCGCGACTTTCCAGCCGCCCAGTGCGGCGCCTAACAACGAGCGGCGCTGCTTGAAGAAGGGCAGATCGTAAACGTAACTGGCAACAAGGCGATGCTCCCGAATAAACAAGTCGGGCCCATAGCGAGCGTGAGCATTATTCTGGTCACCTTCGGAGAAACCGCCGTTGGCGCCGATTGCACTGAAGGGGTCCGTGGTTAGGTCACGAGCGAAGGTGTAGGAAACCAGGAACTGCAGCCCGTGGGTGAAGCGTTTGCTGACACTGGTCTCGAGAGCGTTGTACCAGCTGGAGCCTGCGGATTCGATTTGCAGCAGATTATTGGCAGTCCACCCGAGCAGCGGAGCGCGAAATGCGACATTATCCACGGTATTAGTCATTTCGCCCCGGATTGGATTGCTCACGCTTGCAAGCCGCGCCTGATTGGGGTCCCGCGTACGAATCATGCGTGTAGCCCGCGTCCCCACGTAGCCGACCTCCCAGACCAAGCCCTGCGTAAGCTCGGTCTGCAGGTTTTGGCTGTACCGCTGAAAGATAGGCGGTCGAAAATTTTGCGCAAACGCGATCGTGCTGAATTGGGTGCTCGGCGAATAAGGAGTGTAAGACGGAAACACCGGCGTTCCGGGAGGAAACGGATTTGCAAAACTGGCAGCTGCGTTATCGAAAGCGATCAACTGGCGCAACATTCCAAATGGTTGGTTCAGGAGCAACTGAAAGAGTGGTTGCCCCGTGACCCGCTGGTGATAGATGCCATATCCGCCGCGTAGCACCAACCGCCGTCCCGGAGGAATTTGCCAGGCAAAACCCACGCGTGGATTCCACGTGTTCTGGCCGTCTCCCCGGATTCCCAGGTTGTTGTCGAGCCGAGTTACTCCGTTGGGCGCCGTTCCCGGAAAGTTATTGGAAACCACGAAGCCCTGCAGAGTCCCGGCCACCGGCGGATTGGTATCGGCACGCGTGACATCAAAAGATGCGTTGCGCCCCAGTTCATCTCCCAAGTCTCCCAGGTGCTCAAACCGAAGTCCCAAATTGAATGTGAGCCGTGACGTCAACTTGAGATCGTCCTGCGTGTAAGTGTTGTAGTCCCAAACGCGCCAATGGCGATCGAACAGGCCCGGAACATCGATGGTCGCCAGCACGTTGCTGAGGCCAGTTCCGTTCGTGGTGCCATCTTGTCCTAGGAGAAAATCCGGGAAGGTACCAAACACCAGCCCGCCAAGGAAATGGAAGTTGCCGATGTTCAGTTGACCGCGGTTCACCCCGCCGCCAAAGCGCAAGGAATGCCGGCCGTGAGTCCAGACCAGATCGTCCTGGAGAATGTAGGCATTCTGGGCCACCTGGATGGTTTGGCCGTTTCCGCCGAGCGTGAGCGCGCCGCTGATCTGAATCGCAGGAATCGGATTGTCGAAGGCCGGCGCGGTGACGCCGACATCGGAGAAGCGGAAAGCTTCCTCCTGATTAAGGTTTACGAATTGGCGGTTGTACGCAACCTCTGCCTGGTTGAGAAGATTGGGGCTGAACAGGTACGTATGGGCTACCGAAAAATTGCGGAAATGGTCGGCAGCGGTTACCGGAAATCCGGGCGCCGTCGGACCACCAAGGTTGGTTATCGGCAGCGACTTCTTGTCATGACTATTGGCAAAAAAGAACCGCACCGCCACCCTGCTCTTTTCCGAGTGGAGCCAGTCTCCATTGGTCATGAATTGCTCTTCGTTGAAGGTGCACGGAACGCTGAAGGCACTCGTGCCTTGCGTGTCGAATGGCTGGGTCGGGTCGATTCTCTGCGGTGTGGGAATGAGGTAGCTGCCATCGGGCAGTTTGAATTGCAACAATGCGAGCGCTTGTGGAGCGATGTTGGAGCCGTCGGGCAGCACATTCGGACCAATCCCGGGGCCTAATATCTGCTGAATAAACGTGGGCTGGCCTGCGAACAAAGCACCCAGCGCGGCGGGCGAACGATCGTTGGTCAGAGGTGGTGTGGCGAAATTGCTGGAGCAACTGACGTCCACACCGTTGGTCTGACGAGTTCCCTGGTAGGACGTAAACAACAGCAGCTTGTTCCTGCGAATCGGTCCGCCCAGCGCGAATCCGAATTGATTTTGCCTCAGCACCTGCCTGGGTTGATTGCTTAGTTTTCGAAAATAGTCATTTGCGTTCAATGCTTCGTTGCGGAAATATTCAAACAGTGTTCCGTGGAATTCGTTGGTGCCGCCCTTGGTGACCACGTTGACGTTCGCACCTGCGTTGCGGCCATACGACGCATCGTACTGGCCTGTCTGTACCTTGAACTCCTGAATCGTATCCGGGTTCGGAACGGCAACGCCTCCGCTGAACGAACCACTTTGCTGCAGGTCATTGATCTGGACGCCATTCATTTGGAAGTTGTTGTCGGTCGAGGTTCCGCCATTGGCGACGAACGGCTCTTCCCCGTTACTGCCTCCTCCGCGCCCGAAACCACCGGCATTAGTGACGTCCGTTGCAACTCCCGGTGAGAGACCGACGATCTGCGTGTAATTGCGCGTCACTAACGGCAGGTTTTCGACCATCTCACTGGTCGTCACGTTTCCCAGGGTGCTGGTCTCCGTCTGTAACTGTTCGGCGGTGGTGTCAACCTGCACTGTCTCGTTGATCGCTCCAACTTGAAGGCGGATGTTCAGCGCTTTTGTCTCGGTCACGTTCACTGCGATATTGGGATAATTCGATACTTTGAATCCCTCTTTCGACGCTTCGAGCCGATATGATCCGGGCGGCAGCAGCGGAACCACATAGCTGCCGTTGTTTGTGGACATCACCACCACGGTTGCGCCAGTGGCTTCATTGGTGGCCGTAATCTTCGTCCCGGTTACGACCGCGCCGCTTTGGTCAGTCACAAGTCCTGAAATTGCACCCGTCCCGGCGCTCTGCGCTCCAGCCCGAGCACTAAACAAGCAAGCGATAATCAATAGCGCGACCGCAACATTCGAGCGGAGATCAGCCACGCTAAGAGGTGTGTTCGTTTCGGTGACTGGGGACATGGTCATCCTCCTTTTGGTTCCTCTGCCCGGACTCTTCCGCACGCGCAGGCGAATACCAGCGCGACCTGGAGTCCTGGTCTTTGCGTCGTAAGGAAGCCAGCGATCGCTTGGGCTGCAGGTGCGCGCACGCGACAATCAGCGCGTCCATCGCCGCCATGGGCGCTACATACGATCCGTGGAAAGATGGGTTCGCTATCGAGGCCAACCAGAAGGAATCGCAGAACCGGGCAATGGGAGTTTTCTCGCTATCTGTGATACCGAAGGTCGGCACACCGTTTTCGCGAGCATGCAGGGCTGCATCGACCGTCGCCTGCAGGCAACGTCCAAAACTGATGGCGATCAGCACATCTTTGGAACCGAGCAGGCTCACCTTCTGGTGCAAGTTGCCGGTCGATCCTATGGGAGCTTCGGCGTCATAGCCGAGCGAGGTGAGTCCATAAGCCAAGAGATAAGAGAGTGCGGCGGCGAAATCAACGCCGACCACCATGATGCGGCGCGCACGGTTCAGGCGCTTAGCCAATTGAATGACATGGTCTGCATCCAGCCTGGAGCGCAAAGTCTGCAGGTTATTGATGTCCATGTCGAGGCTGTGCTCCACGTGATCTGCAATGCTGCGCTTCTCGCGCGCAGCCGATTTCATCAATGTGTACGGGGTGATGCGGCTGACGAAATGCGCCCGCAAATCGGCGACGAAATCGGCATAGCGTTCGTAGCCGAGCGCCTGAATGGTGCGCACGATGGTCGCTTTGTCCACTTCGTAGCGCTTGGCCAGCGCACGTGAGGAGAGAAAGTAATTGTCTTCGGCACTGTCAAGGATGGCGCGAATCAGCTTACTGCGGCTGGAGTTCAAGCTCGGCTCAGCTTGAGTGACGCGGCTCTCCAGCGCCGTCATCCAACTCTTGCGATCGCCCGGGTTGCCGTTCGTCCGCATTTCCGATAAGCGTTCGCGGTCTCGTGAAACCATGATCGTCGGTTCCTGCCTGCCAGCAATGGCGATAACGTTTACACCGCATGGTGCACATTGTCAACAAAAAACACCATATGGTGCATTTTCCCGTTGACAGGAGTTCCCCCGCGTTTTACAAGTGTGATCCGGCGTGCTGCCCTGGGTCTCGGGCTAATCAAGCTGCATGAAAATCGAATCGATCACGTTGCGCGAGATCCGGATGCGCCTGAAGGCGCCGTTTGAGACCAGCTTCGGCGTTACCCAGGATCGCAGAATTGTCCTCGTCGAGGTCATCGCGGACGGAGTCAGCGGTTGGGGCGAAGTCACCACTATAGAAGCTCCTTCCTACAATTCAGAGACTACCGATACGGCCTGGCACATCATTTCAGACTTCATCGCGCCCTTGCTGGTAGGCAAGGACTTGCCCAATGGGACGGATGTGCCCCAACTTCTGGCCGCGATTCGTGGCCATCAGATGGCCAAGGCTGGCATAGAGAACGCGATCTGGGATGCCGAGGCTCAGCAAAAAGGAATCCCCCTTGCCAAAATGCTGGGCGGAACCGCCGCGGAGATCGCGTGCGGCGTTTCTCTGGGTATCCGGGAAAGTCCGCTAGCCCTGGTCAAGAAAGTTGAAGAGGAGCTGAGCAGCGGATATCAACGCATCAAGCTGAAAATCAAACCGGGCAAGGACCTGGATTTCGTCGCCGCCGTCCGAAAACAGTTCCCTGCAATTTTGCTTTCGGTGGACGCTAACTCAGCTTACAGCCTCCTCGACACTGATCATCTGCGGCGATTTGACCAGTTCGCACTCCTCATGATCGAGCAACCGCTGGAATGGGACGACATTTACTCGCACGCGCAGCTTCAGGCGCGGATTCGCACCGCTATTTGTCTCGACGAATGCATTCAGAACGCGGGGCACGCAAATGCGGCAATCCAGTTGGGGGCATGCCGGATCATCAACATCAAGCTGGGACGTGTCGGTGGACATAGCGCCGCGCGCAACGTGCATGACGTTTGCCGCAAGCACTCAGTGCCGGTATGGTGCGGAGGTATGCTGGAATCCGGAATCGGACGCGCCCACAACATAGCCATGTCAACCTTGCCCGGCTTTGCCCTGCCCGGCGATGTCTCCGCCAGCCAGCGTTATTGGGACCAGGACATCATTGAACCCGAAGTTGAAGTAACACCGCACGGGACAATTCGGGTGCCAACTGCTCCGGGGCTAGGCTATTCGGTAAACCGTGATTTGATCGACCGCCTTAAAGTCAGAAGCAGGAATTGGAAGGCTGAAATTCAGGTCGGCGCTGAGTGATTCGAGACTTGATGCAACCAGCATGAAACTCGAGGTCATGGGGATGGGCAAACATTTCCGCGCAGTCACAGCACAATCGTTGTTCATGGTGTGCCTGGCAGCGAGTTCACTCTTTTCGCAAACGGCTACCAATTTCGAGCAACGTATCCAAACTATTGTCAGCCGCCCGGAATTCGCCCACTCCACCTTTGGGATTGAGTTCTATTCGCTGGATACGGGCAAACCGATCTATCAACTGAATCCCGACAAACTGCTGGTGCCAGGATCCACCACCAAGCTTCTGACTGAGGGCACTCTGCTCGAACTGCTCGGTGCTGACTACCGTTTTCACACTCGTGTGTACCGGACTGGCTCCGTAAAAAAAGGCACTCTCGACGGCGATCTCGTGCTCGTCGCTAGCGGCGATCCTAACCTTTCCGGCCGCATTCAGCCCGATGGCAGCTTAGGTTATGAAAACATGGACCACTCGTATGGCGGGCCTGATAGCCGAGGTCTGGGCGATCCGCTGCTCGTCATCAAACAACTGGCACAGCAGGTCGCGGATAAGGGAATCAAGCGCGTCAAAGGTCGGGTGATCATAGATGCGCGTCTCTTCCCGGAGGGTGAGCGGGAGTTGGGCACGAACGTTGTTCTTTCTCCCATCGTCGTGAATGACAACGTGGTCGACGTTATCGTAGGCCCCGGAGCCACGGAGGGCGCTCCGGTCCAATTGCAGATTTCGCCCAAGACTTCGTACGTGCAGGTGGCGAACGAGGCCAAGACCGGAAAAGCTGATTCGAAGCCGGATCTTAATTACACAGGAGAAAAGGTTAATCCAGACGGGACGCGGACGGCCACGCTCGGCGGCACCTTGCCGCTTGGTAAGGGATCGGAAATGGTGTCTTACCCAGTGCCCGAGCCAACTCAATTCGCGGCGACGGTTTTCACGGAGGCGCTCAGGGAAAAAGGTGTGGACATCAAACTCCGTGTCGTAGGTGGCGCGCCGGATTTCAAGGCGATTGCCGCCAGCTACAAGCCAGAGAATCTGGTCGGGGAGCACATCTCGCCGCCAATCAAGGAAGAAGTAAAGATCACGCTCAAAGTCAGTCAAAACCTACATGCCAGCCTGGGGCCGTTCCTACTGGGCGCATTGGTCGCGCACAAAGACAAGGAAATCGACCAGGCTGGTTTCGATTTGGAGCACGACTTCCTGAAGAAAGCCGGCCTCGACCTGACGAGTGCGTCGCAAACCGATGGAGCCGGCGGCAACGCGTTCTTCACACCAGATTTCGTGACACGCTACCTGGTCTTCATGTCCGGTGAGAGTAATTTCGCAGATTTCCGTCGTGGTCTGCCGATTATGGGACGCGACGGGACCCTCTCCAAAATTCAGATCAACTCACCAGCTGCTGGCCACGTCTATGCCAAGACCGGAACCTACGACGTCTACGATGCGCTGAATAAAAAGCTGCTGGTCACAGGCAAAGGTCTGGCTGGCTACATGGACACCGCCAAAGGAGAGCGGTTGGCGCTGGCGCTGTACGTGAACATGGTCGCTGTGCCCATGGACGATCCTGAAGCAGTCCAGAAGATTGCGGGTGAGGCTTTGGGAAAGATCGCGGCGGCGGCTTATGACGCGCCACCTGCGTCTGAAGCTCCGGTGCAGTCTACTTCTGCTTATGACGTGATAATCAAAAACGGGCGGATCATTGATGGGTCGGGCAATCCGTGGGTCTCGGGCGACATCGCCATTCGCGGTGATCGCATTGCTGCTATCGGCAAGCTGGACGGCGCGCAAGCCAAACGCATCATCGACGCTTCCGGCCTCGTGGTCTCGCCCGGCTTCATTGACATGCTGGGGCAGTCTGAACTGGATCTCCTGATCGACAACCGTTCGTTGAGCAAACTTTCACAGGGGATCACGACAGAAATTACAGGCGAGGGAGCTTCCGTAGCTCCGCAAAACGCTCTCACGCTGGCTCAGCTTCAACCCGGGCTTGACCAGTACCACTTGAAAGTCGATTGGAGCACGCTGGACGAGTATTTCAAGCGGCTGGAGAAAACCGGCACGCCTCTGAACATCGGAACCTATGTTGGCGCGGCACAGGTGCGTGAAGCGGTGCTCGGAGATGCCGATCGGGCGCCCACACCTGAAGAACTCGAGAAAATGAAAGCGCTCACCGCACAAGCTATGCGGGATGGCGCGTTCGGGATCTCGACTGCTCTCATCTATCCTCCGGGTCATTACGCAAAAACCGATGAGCTGATCGAACTGGCAAAAGTCGCCGCGCAACACGGTGGAATTTACGGCACTCACATGCGCAGCGAAGGCCAGAGCGAAGTTGCCGCAATTGAGGAAGCCCTCCGCATCGGGCGTGAAGCTCACTTGCCGGTCGAGATTTTTCATCTGAAAGTGAGCGGCAAATCGCGCTGGGGCTCGATGCCCAAAATTGTAGCGATGATTCAGGCTGCACGCGACAAAGGACAAGACGTTTCTGCCAACATGTACCCCTACGTTGCCGGTGGCACGGCGTTAGCCTCCAGCTTGCCACCGTGGGTTGCAGAGGGAGGCACGAACAAGTTGCTCGCTCGCCTTCAGGACCACACGATACGGACAAAGATTAAGCAAGAAATGGCCGGCGATCATCCCAACTGGGAGAACCTCTACTTTGACAGCGGTGGGCCAAGCGGAGTTCTGGTGTCAGGTATCGTGAATCCTGACTTGAAGAAGTTCGACGGTAAGACCATCGCTCAAATCGCAGCTGCGCAGAAGAAGCCTCCACTCGACGCGTTATTTGACATGGTCCTCGCGGATAAGGCGCAGACCGGAGCACTCTACTTTATTGCTGACGAAAATGATCTGCGTTACGGATTGAAACAGCCGTGGACCAGCTTGTGCCTGGATGCGAGCGAACTGTCGCTTGATGGCCCACTGTTTGAACCCCATTCTCATCCGCGCGCCTTCGGCGCGATGCCGAGATTCGTGGGCCACTACGTTCGCGATGGGCATCTGCTTCCTTTAGAACAAGCCATTCGCAAGATGACTTCTTTGCCGGCGCAACGCGAACGTCTGCGTAATCGAGGACTGCTGAAGGAAAGCTACTTCGCCGATATCACGATTTTTGATCCGGCCAACATTCGGGACAAAGCCACATATGAGGAGCCGACACAGCTGTCAGAGGGTGTGAAATACGTTTTCGTAAATGGCCAACTTGAATTCGAAGGCGACCACTTGACCGGGGCCAAGGCTGGTCGGGTACTCCGTGGACCTGGGTGGAACCTGGAAAACTGAGCCCCGGATCAAGAACACTCCATTGATCGTCGCTCAAATCTCGCGCAGCATGACGCATATCCACATTGCCAGCGTGAACACGACGGGCGGAGAGTTTGAACTGGGCTAGGTCCGCCCGCTGTTTCCGACGGGCTATACCGCTTGGGAACCCTTATAACGTGACCCCAGACGGCCAGCGTTTCATCTTCGCCACACTTCCAGGAAGTGTTCCCACACCCCTCGTCCCGGTCGCAAACTGGAGCGCACCTGAAGAAGTAGTCACAGCTCTGGTGCTCAACCCCAACGCTCGCACCGGTAAGCAGGTGCCCTCGCAAGATTGCGATCATGCCTGAGTTACGGGCAAACCTTCCCCGATCAGGTTAGGGAAGGTTTGCCAATCCAGACAGAACCTGCGCGGTCAGCGCCGTTGGCATTGTTTTTTCCAAGCCCAGACATGCAGGGTGTAGAATCCCCGCCCACTACGCCCACTCGATGCCGTGGAACTGAAGCGGACCGATCAGGCTTGCCTGTCCCCTCGGGTCTCTCATCCAGGCTATTGCGTCTTCTCCGTCGCGGGGCATGCAAAATTTAGACCCTTAGCGAGCCACGGAATGCCCTAGCGGCATAGTAAGATTCCGCACCGTTGTGATACACGAAAAGAGTGTCGTAGCGGCGATCACAAAAGAGGGCGCCGCCGAGTTTTCTGATCTCAGAAGGTGTTTTCACCCAGCTCGACGTTTTCGTATCGAAATTTCCAAGTTTCTGCAACTCTCGATATTGTTCTTCCGTTAAAAGCTCAATGCCCATGGCAGCTGCCATATCAATAGCGTTATCTTCTGGTTTATGTTGTTTCCTTGACTCCAGCGCTTCACGGTCGTAGCAAACACTCCTGCGGCCTTTAGGACTTTCCGCTGAACAATCATAAAAAATGTATTCGCCCGTCTTTTTATCATGACCAACTACGTCCGGTTCACCGCCAGTTCTTTCCATTTCATTGAGTGACCACAGTTTTTCAGCATTAGCTTCCAGCTTTGCTTG
>DASQYT010000114.1:0-3456 GCA_035639075.1 Candidatus Elarobacter sp. | reverse complement strand
GTGTCGGCCGCGGTGGTGTCGCCGGTGTTCATGCACTCCATAGCCAGGCCATAGCGGGAGAAAGCATCATCGGGCTTCTTAGAGACAAACTCTTCGAGCATCTGGCGGCGGGTTTTCTTTTGGTCGGTCATTGGGTCGTCCCGTATTATACGGGGGCCGCCAGCGGGGTCCAACACCGCGGGGCAAGAGGCTCGAATGAAGAGCAGAGACAATCATGAGCAAGACATCAAGTTGGCGGGGAAGCCGGTGAGCGCATCGCGTTCAGAGATGACAGAAATCGTGCTTCCCGCACAAACAAATCCACTGGGAAAACTTCTTGGTGGACAGGTGATGCACTTTGTGGACATGGCTGCGGCGCTGGCGGCGCACCGGCACTCGAACAGTTACGTGGTCACGGCGTCCGTGGACTATATCGATTTTCGAAATCCGGTGAACCTTGGAGAAATTGTGACGTTGAAGTCGCAGGTGAACAGGGTCTTCCATACGTCGATGGAAGTGGGCGTGGAGGTGTATTCGGAAAACATGCTCACTGGGGAACACAAGCACACGACGACGGCTTACGTGACATTTGTGGCGATTGACGAACACACGAAAAAGCCGACCCTGGTCCCGCCGCTCATCCTAAAGACGGCGGAGGAGCGGCGGCGATTCCGGGAGGCAGCGGAGCGGAGAAAGACGCGATTGGCGCTGCGGTATGGAAAGTGATCAGTCATCAGTAAGCAGTAATCAGCTCTCAGTCTGAGAAGAATTGCTACTAGCGGACGATGAGCTCAGGCGGCGAGATAGTTGCGAACTTCTTCGGAGACGGCGAGAGCTTGGTCGACGCAGGAACCGATGGCGGGGCCGCGCAAATAGTTGCCGGTCAGCCAAAGACCTGGGAAACGCGAGCAAAGCTTGGAGACTGCGGCCAAGCGGTCGGCGTGGCCGAGATTGTACTGCGGCAGGGCGCGTGGCCAAATCGTGACATTTGACAAGATGGGTTCGCTCTTGATGGAGAGCAGGGGAGCAATCTCACGGTGGACGAGGCTTGCCAGTTCTTTCGGTTGCAACTTTGCAGCCATCGGATCGGTTGTTCCACCGACGAAGCTCGTCAAGAGAGCATGACCTTGCGGAGTGCGGCCCGGGAAGAGTGATGAGTTCCAGACGCAGCCGAGGACGCGGAGACCAGCGGAGCGAGGCACGAGGAAGCCGAAGCCGTTCAGCCCGTGGCCGACGACGTTGCTGCGATAACCGAGAGAAACTACAGCGACGGCGGCGTAATCGATGGAACTCAGCGGCGATTCGAATGAGGCATCAAGGCCGGCGAGAAGTCTGCCGGTAACGCCGGTAGGTGTGGCCAGGATTAGGGAATCGGCCGAGACGGGTTCGCTGCCGTTGCGGTTTTCCAGGCAAACTTGGAATGAACCGTCATTTTGTCGGGAGATTCCGGCAACGCATGTTGAAGTAAGCAGCGCGGGACCAAGTTTGTTTGCCAGCGCGCGCACAAGAGTTTCGTTGCCTTCGCGAAAGGATTGCAGGATGGGGCGCTCGCGTGGGCGCTTCTTCGATTTTGAAGCGCGCAGCATGCCACGAACGATGCTGCCGGCAGTCTTTTCTGCTTCGTAAAGTTGCGGGAAGGCGCTTCGAACACTGAGCCGCTCGGGATCTCCCGCGTAGATCCCGGAAACAAAAGGAGCAACCAGGCGATCGAGGAGCTGCGGTGAGAATTTTCTGCGAACGAAGGAGGCAACGGATTCGTCGGCATCAGGAGGAATGCTTTTCCCGAGGATGTCGCGCACGAGGGCCCATTTGGTTGAGGCGTTGACTAGTGAACTCATGAAGAAGGCAGGCGGGCTGAGCGGCACGGGACGGAGCTGGCCATCAATCAGGACGTAGCGAGGAGCGCGCGGCGGGGCTTGCAGCAGTTGATCCGAAATTCCAAGATCGGCGCAAAGCTCGCGAAGGGCGAATGTACTGCTGAAACTCTGAGGCCCCAATTCTAAAAGGAAGCTGTCGCGAGTGACGGAATTGATTACACCTCCAGGGCGCGGGGAGGCTTCGACAAGTTGAGCATCGATTCCAGATTTGCGCAGAGCGTAAGCGCAGACTAGGCCGGAGATGCCGCCACCGACCACCAATGCTGGGACGTGACGGGTCACGGAGATGTGAGCATCCTCGCAGGCTCAGAGAGTTTTTGAAAAGAGCGGCTTGGCAGTGAGCTGCTGTCTTTCGAGATAAGGATCGAAAACCATAGCCAGGTTGCGGATGAAGATACGGCCGAGCCAAGTGGCGCGGATTTTGCCACCATCGAGGAGCACGAGGCCATCCTGACGGGATGGCTCGAGACGGCGAAGCTCTTCGGCGAAATGCTCGTCAAAATCGATCGCGAATTCGCGCGAGATTTCGTCTTTGATTACCACGGTGTGGCAGAGCAGGCGGCTGATGACTGCGCGGCGCAGGCGATCTTCATTCGAAAGCTGGTAACCGCGCATGGTGGCGAGGCCGCGTTCGGCGACAGCCTTTTCCCAAGAAGGAATATCGCGATAATTTTGCGCGTAGGCGCCTTGAATGCCGCTGATGGCGGTGATGCCCATGCCGTAGAGGTCGGCGCCGGCTTTGGTGGTGTAGCCCTGAAAATTGCGGTGCAGCGTGCGGTTTTGCTGCGAAACGGCGAGTTCATCGCCGGGTTTTGCGAAATGGTCCATCCCGATGTACAGATAGCCGGCGTCAAGAAATTTGAGAAGGCCCGTGCGGAAAATCTCGAATTTTTGCATGCCTTCGGGCAGGTGCGCGGCGAAGGAGCCTTGCTGTTTCTTGAGCCAAGGCACGTGCGCGTAGCTGAAAAGAGCAATGCGATCAGGCGCAAGGCCGATGATCTGATCGACGGTGTGGGCAAAAGTGTCCGCGGTCTGATAGGGAAGGCCATAAATCAAATCGACGTTGATGCTATCAAAGCCGAGATCGCGCGCGGCGAAGAGTAGGTCGCGGGTCATTTCGTAAGGCTGGATACGGTGGACGGCTTGCTGGACTTCAGTCTGAAAGTCTTGAATGCCCATGCTGAGGCGGTTGAAGCCGAGCTTGCGGAGAGTTTCGAGATGTGCGCGGGAGGTGACGCGGGGGTCGACTTCGATGCCAACCTCGCTGTCGGGGTCAAAATGGAACTGCTCTTTGGTGAACGCGAACAAATCCTCGATCTGCTCGGGCGTCAGATAGGTTGGCGTGCCGCCGCCCCAGTGGAACTGCACGATGGGACGAGTCTTGGAGACGCTGCGGCTGATGCGCTTCATCTCCTGCTTCAGGACGTCAAGATAGGGAGGCGCGACGCTTTTGTTTTTCTGAATGACGACGTTGCAGGCGCAAAAGAGGCACAGGCTCTCGCAGAAAGGGATGTGCATATAGAGCGAGACGGGCGTCCGGACACGCTCGGCTTCTTCGTGCACACGTTCGAGATCGGCGGGCCCGAAAGCGTCGTTCCAA
>DASQYT010000113.1:0-37110 GCA_035639075.1 Candidatus Elarobacter sp. | reverse complement strand
TTTTTCCCGGATAAGGTTCTTCGACATCTTCCGCGCCCCCGCATTCTGAAAAGTCATGAATACTTCGACCACCGCTACAAACGGGTGGTCTACATTGTGCGCGATCCGAGGGACGTCGCAACCTCCATGTATCATTACAGTGTTAAACGGAGAAATATTCCAGACACTTACCCAATCGAGGAGTTCGTGCCACGATTTATGAAGGGCGAGTTCCTTGAGGACTTCGGCACCTGGGATGAGCACGTTAGCAGTTGGCACGCGACGCGACAGAATAAGGCTGGATTCGTTTTCTTGCGCTTTGAAGATATGCTGGCCGACCCCGGACGGGAGCTAGGCCGGATGGCGCGACTGCTCGAGGTGGACGCGGCGCCAGAAGCGGTGGCACGGGCCGTCGAGCTAAGCTCGGTCGCGCAAATGCGGCGATTAGAAGATCAGCAAGGGCAGTCCTGGAAATTGACGAGGGAGTCCCGGCAGGACAAGCCATTCGTACGTTCAGCTCGTTCGGGCGCCTGGCGATCTGAGCTGCCACCGAGGTCAGTCCAGCAGATCGAAAGCGAATGGGGAGATCTGATGCGCGGTCTGGGTTACGAATTGAGCTGCTCTAAAGCTCCGGCGGGGAAGCCGGCGTTGGCGCGTTTGTAACTGCTGTCCGTCAAAGATTTTGCAATGCGCACGCATATTGTTGATGCCTTCTTCGAGATAAACCAGCGGGGGGATTTAATTTCGTGTGTTTTCCTTCCCTGGCCGCAAAGTGCAGGAACCATCATTGTCACGTGGTCTGGAACGCATAGTTGTGAAAAGTACAAACCAAAGAACCTGGGAGGTTCACGGATTTGACCGCTTCAACTACCAGCCATCTTGTTACGCCACATGGCGGTGAACTTGCCGAACTGATTGCACAACCCGAACGAATTAGCGAACTTAAAGGACATTCACGAGAATGGTTGTCATGGGACCTTACTGCTCGCCAAGTTTGCGACCTGGAGTTGCTGATGAGCGGAGGATTCTCGCCGCTGCGCGGGTTCATGACGCGGGCGGATTATGAAGGCGTATGCCACAAGATGCGCCTGGCCAGCGGCGTGTTGTGGCCGATGCCAATCACTCTGGATATACCCGAACAGTTTGCCAAGTCCCTGAAGCCGGGCAGCAGCAAAGTTGCGCTACGCGATGCCGAAGGGGTGATGCTCGCCGTCTTGCATGTTGAGGAAGTCTGGCAGCCAGATAAAAAGGCGGAGGTGGAATCTGTATTCCGAAGCACGAGCCATGCCCATCCCGGCGTCGATTATCTGCTCAATAAGGCGCATCCATGGTATGTCGGAGGCCGGATAGAAGGCGTTCAGCCGGGCGCCCACTATGATTTCAAGTCCTTGCGGCTCACTCCAGCAGAGTTGAGAGCAGAATTCGCCCGCCTCGGCTGGCGGCGAGTGGTTGCGTTTCAGACGCGCAATCCTATGCATCGCGCCCACGTCGAACTGACATTTCGCGCGGCCAAGCAAGTGGAAGCCAACCTGCTAATTCATCCGTCAGTCGGCATGACCAAACCAGGAGACGTGGACTACTTCACCCGCGTACGCTGCTATCAGCTACTACTTTCGAAATTTCCTCCGGGAACCGTAAAGCTCTCGCTCCTCCCTCTGGCCATGCGCATGGGTGGACCCCGCGAGGCCATCTGGCATGCGCTGATCCGTAAGAATCACGGCTGCACGCATTTCATCGTAGGACGTGATCACGCCGGACCGGGCAATGACACCAATGGCAAACAGTTTTACGGACCCTACGAAGCGCAGGAGTTGTTCAAGAAGCACGAAGCGGACATTGGCGTCAGCATGGTGCAGTTCAACATGATGGTTTATCTGGAAAATGAGGATAAATATGTCCCCGATAATGAGGTACCAAAGGGCTCCCGCGTGCTGAACATTTCCGGGACAGAACTGCGACAGCGGCTCAACGAAGGCCGTGACATTCCCACCTGGTTTACTTACCCCGAGGTTGTACAGGAATTGCGACGGAGCTATCCGCCGCGCCACAAACAGGGTGTGACTGTTTTCTTCACGGGACTCTCCGGCTCCGGAAAATCGACCATTGCCAATGTGCTGCTCACTAAGTTTTTGGAAACTGGCGGACGTCCAGTCACCCTTCTGGATGGTGATCTGGTGCGTAAGCATCTTTCCTCGGAACTTGGATTTTCCAAAGAACATCGCGACATCAACATTCGCCGCATTGGCTACGTTGCTTCGGAAATCACCAAGAACGGCGGTATCGCTATTTGCGCCCCTATCGCCCCGTATGACGCAGTTCGCAAACAGGTACGCAGTATGGTCGAACCGCTCGGAGGATTCATTTTGGTGCACGTCTCGACCCCGCTCGAAACCTGTGAGCAGCGCGATCGTAAGGGTCTTTACGCCAAGGCGCGCGCCGGCATCGTCAAGGAGTTCACCGGTATTTCAGATCCGTATGAGGAGCCAAAAGACGCCGAAGTAGTCATCAACACCGCTGATCTGACGCCCGAAGAATCCGCCCAGGAGATCATCTTGCATTTGGAGCAAGAGGGATTCGTTGGCGTTAACGCCGGAGCGGCCTCGACTTAAAAGTTGTATGGAAACTGCAGCCAAGATTCTGATCGGTCTGGTGGTGGGTACCCTGATCGGTATGACGGGGCTGGGAGGTGGAGTGCTTCTGCTGCCGGTGCTGATTTTCGGCCTCAAGGTACCGCCGATCTTGGCAGTTGGATCAGATGCGGTTTTCAACTTCATCACCAAGATTGGCAGCGGCTGGATGCATTTGCGGAAAGGTACGGTACGACGCAAGGTTGTCATGGCACTGGCAACCGGAAGCATTCCGGGATCTATCGTGGGTGTCGGCTTCCTAGCTCACCTACGCCATGTGTATGGCAGTGGCGTAAACAATTTTATAACTTCTGCCGTGGGATTGTTGTTGGTCTGCATACCAACGTTGTTGCTGTTCCAGTCCAGGATTGAAGAGCACGTCGCCGGCCGCCCTCCGACCCTAAAGTCTTTCGCAGGAATGTCAGGGATCGGGCTATTGGCCGGCTTCCTGGTTGGTATGACGTCGGTGGGCTCGGGCAGCATCATTATGATGCTGCTGCTCTTGTTCTACAGCTATACCCCCAAGGTGATGGTGGGCACCGATATTGTGCATGCCGTGGCGCTTACCGGCGTAACTGGTCTGCTGCACTGGCGGCTTGGCAATGTCGATCCCAAGTTGGTAGCTTCACTATTGATCGGCTCGATTCCGGGTGGTTTGCTGGGATCGCACTTCAGCACACGCGTTCCCGTGTTCTGGTTGAGACGCATCCTATGTGCTGTGCTGCTGGCAACGGGCGCACGGATGCTGTGGGCGTGATCACCGCCCCGCCGAAACTGAGAACTGTGTACTTGAACCGGGAACTGATTCTTATTTCCTAATATGGGTTCCAACTCCAATTCCGATGTTCTAAAGCGAATCCAGTCCGCTTTGGAAGCCGCACGTCAGATCCTTGGGCGCTTCACCGCTGGCGGAATCGAAGCGGAATATAAAGCGGGGCACGATCCAGTTACTGAGGCTGACCGCCGTGTTGATGCCATACTGCGCAAGGAACTGCTCCGCAATGGAGAAGGCTGGCTGTCGGAAGAGAGCCTCGATGATCTAGCACGGCTAGAAGCGAGCCGCGTATGGGTGGTTGACCCTTTAGATGGAACCCGCGAGTTTGTGGCCGGAATTCCTGAGTTCTGCGTCTCAATCGCGATGATAGAGGATGGCCGCCCCATTGCCGGGGGGATTTGCAATCCTGCGACAAACGAAATATTTCTCGGGAGTATCGACTCCGGTCTGAGCTACCAGGGAAAACCCGTTCAGGCGAGCCAGAGAACAAGCTTAAGCGGCGCATCGGTGCTCGCGAGTCGAAGCGAGATCAAACGCGGAGAGTGGAAGCAATTCGAGAACGCGCCTTTTACGATTCGGCCGATGGGCTCGGTTGCTTACAAGCTTGCTTTAGTGTCCGCGGGCTTGGCAGATGCTACATTCACTCTGACTCCGAAGCACGAATGGGATGTCGCGGCGGGTGCCGCTCTAGTGGAAAGCGCGGAAGGATTCGTGCGTACATTGGAGAACTCTTTCTTACGGTGCAACAATAAATCGCCTCTTATTTCCGGTCTTCTTGCATGCGGACCCAACCTCGAGAAAGAACTGCTTGCGCTTCTCGGCGACCACTTGCCGGCCGCCGCACGCCGATAATAGCGCCGCCTCGCGCTGAGCTGTGGAGAATACTGTGACCCGGAGCATTTCCGCTCGAAGCCGGATGCCTGTATTCGTCGTGGGAAGTCCGCGCTCTGGTACCACTCTTGTGTATGACATGCTGATGTCGGCCGGTGGTTTCGCCATTTATCTCGGCGAATCGAGCATCTTCAATGTTGTGGCCCCACGATTCGGGGATCTCGGTGTCCGGAAGAATCGCGAGAAGATGTGGCACGCGTGGCTGGGCAGCAAACTTTTCCGGGCTTCTGGAATCGATCCGCAGCGGGTTGAAACGAAGATTCTAGACAACTGCCGCAATGCTGGAGATTTCCTTCGCACCATCATGGAGGAGATCGCTCGTAATCAAAACGCCCTACGCTGGGCAGGAAATACACCCGAAGAGATTCTTTACCTTCCCTTGATCAAGAGAACTATCCCCGACGCTCTGGTCATTCACGTGATCCGCGATGGGCGCGATGTCGCGTTATCCCTTTCCCGCAAGCGCTACATCAAACCATTTCCCTGGAAAAAGCGGGAGGACGCCATAGGCGCGGCAATTTACTGGGAGTGGATCCTCAAAAAGGGGAGGACGGTCGGCCGGACTCTCGGATCGGATTACATGGAAATCCGCTTTGAGCAATTGGTATCCGATCCGCCCTCTACTTTGAACAATCTCAGTTCATTCCTCGGCCACGAACTCGACTATGACCGGATACAGCGGACCGCGCTCGGCTCTGTGAGCAAACCAAATACTTCATTCAAGACACAATCGCCGCAGGAGTTTAATCCCGTAGAGCGTTGGAAAAAGGATCTCGCTGCACACGAGCTTGCGAAGATCGAAGGGCTAATTGGAGAAACTCTGACCGAGCTGGGTTATCGCTTAGCGAGCCCTGAAACGCGCCATAGCGGGCTGGGACTTGTTGGCAAGAAGTTTGTTTATCAGTCATTTTTTGAGGCCAAACTTTGGGCGAAGAACAGTGCCGTCATTGGGGCAAGTCGTCCGGCGCTGAGTTCAGAGGAAATCGACGAGATTGTGATTGTTGACGAAAATGGGCCGGAAAAGATCCGGCATCTAAATGTGGAAGCACGCTAGCTCAGTCACCCGGAGACGCATATTTATGTGGGGCCGCACGACGGATCGCCAGCAAATCGCCCACGCCCGTGAGCCAGCTTTCAAAATCGAGGCCGTTGCAGCCTGAAGTATCTATAAATCGCGGAAGCAGCAACGAGTCTTTCCGCGATGTGGCAAGTCCCACGTCGCAGGTCGTTGCCGAAATCACCCCTGCGGCTTTAAGCCAGGGCAGGAACTGCTGATCGTAAACTCCGCTCGGATAACAAAAATGTACAGCCTCGTGCTGTGACACCCTCTGAAGGCAGGCGCGATTGTCTTTGATCTCCCTCTGGAAGAGGGATTGGTCCGTGGGCATAGTGTGACGATGGGTGTGAAGCTGAAAATCCACTCCGTCGCGTGACAACTCTGCGATTTCACACGCATTCATTAGATGAAGAATTCGTGTGCGCATCAGAGCTGCGTAATCTATGCCCAACATTTTTGCCAATCGGCAAGCCAGCTGGTTCTTTTGCTCCCCGCTGAGATTATGCTTTTCAGACATGTCCATTAACGCAGTAACTATCGCTTGCCGACTGGCTTCGGTCCTCAAATCCAGTTGGTGCTTCAAGCCTAATTCTGCGCCGTTATCGAGAACGGTGCCTTTGCGCTTCCACAGCAGATATGAACAGATCAAATTGAAAACCGGCAACTGGCGGTAGCTGTAATAGGTAGTCTGGTAAACCGTCACAGGGAAGCCATATTGTTTCAGTCTTGGATAGGCTTGTTTATAGAAATCGTACGGACCGTCGTCAAATGTGATGCTTACGCTTCGCGGCGGAAGTTCGCCGGCATACAAGCTTTTCAACCCCTCACTCAGAGGCAGGACGTTGTAATCACCCTCGCGCAGAAGCTCGAGCCGTTGCTCAAGGATGCTGGGAGCCATATAGAGTCCGGGCCGCCACTGATGCTCGTCCTCTAACGATATTCCGTGATAGCAGAGAATCAGGAGGCGCTGCCGGCGCCATTCACTATCCCGCAGCAGACGGAAGACGCCTGCATTCCGCAACACGTGTAAGATCGCCCTCCGGATTTGCTTCCGCATGTCCCTGTGGCCCGAGTATCTAGGTTCTTATCTCCAACTCCTGCGCCACTATTACCGCCGCGCTATGCCGGCTGCTTCTGCCGGTTGAAACTGGAAATTACCAGATGGTTCGCCATGCAAATGCAGTTTCTTATTCTTTCAAACTGATGCACTGGGCCGAGCGGGAATCGCGGACACGCCTTGAAGTTGTTCATCCCTGGTCGGCGTTTCACCATCAAGAAAGACTCGCATCCAGGTTTCGAGGTTCAGGAGCCGCCAAATCCGGTTCCCATGATCGCGATGGTGCGCCCTGTGCTCGGCAAAAAGGCGTAGGATCATCTCCCGCCGAAACAGTCCACGGGCCGTGGTTCGAGGCTCCAGAAGCATCGCTTCGAGTTCGTTCAACTGAGGACCTGAGAGCCAATAAGACCACGGCGTTGGAAACCCCATCTTCTGCCGGTAAATGATTGGTTTGGGAAGCAAGTCTGCGACCGCAGCTTTCAGAATGTGCTTCCCCGAGAGACCCTTGACCAAGAACTCGGCTGGAATCGTCGCAGCAAATTCAACCAGCACATGATCCAGAAACGGAACGCGGCTCTCAATCGAGGCCGCCATGCTCATCTGGTCCTGCTTCATCAGCAGTTCCACAAGGTAAGTCTTTATGTCGGTATAAAGCAACCGGTGCAACAGATCACCTGATGCGTGCTCCCAATGACGCATTGATTCCCGGTAAGCATTCCCGCCAGTTTCATATGCCTGAGGTGTGAGCAAATCGGCTTCGTCCGCCAAGGAGAAAGCCGAGTAGAAGTTGTCAAAGTAGAACGAGGGCCAGGAAGCGCCGTCACGAACCAGAAATGTGTGTTCGAGTTTCCGAAAAAGAGTAGCGCCGAGGGGACCCGAACTGATCGCTTGACGAATCAACTTTCGCAATCCGGAGGGAGTCAGCGAGCGGTAGACGCGATCCATGCCAGAGTTGAGCAGAGTCCAGGCATAACGCGAGTAGCCCGCCAGAGTCTCGTCGCTGCCTTCGCCGGTCAGCACTACCGTCACACGCTCACGTGCCAAACGCGCGACAGAATACAGAGAAACGCTGGAAGGCCAGACAATTGGCTCATCTTCATGCCAAATCAATTTCGGAAGGGAGTCAAAGAATTCCTGGCGATCCAGGCGAACTTCGTGGTGGCGGGAGCCGATATGTCGCGCAACCTCACGGGCGTACGGCAATTCGCTGTAAGTTGCTTCGCTGTAGCCAACCGAGAAAGTTTCGATTTGCTCTCCGCGAATCTTGCTGGTAAGCGCAGCGATGACACTAGAGTCCAGGCCGCCGCTTAAAAACACGCCAAGCGGGACATCGCTCATGAGATGGCTGGCGACACATTCCTCGAGCAGTTCGCGATAGGTCCGGATACAGTGAGCTTCGGGACGTCCGTCACTTTCGGCAGGTATTGAAAGATCCCAATACCGCTCGATCTGGATTACACCCTTCTCGTCTATTTCCAGCGTGTTCCCGGGGAGCAGTTTGCGTATTCCCCTGAACATGGTCTCTTCGCCAGCGATGTAACCGAACGCAAGATACTCTGCGATCGTACCGGAATTGAATTCAGGCTTTATGCTTGGATAAGCAAGAATCGCCTTGATCTCGGAGGCAAAAAGAAATTTGCTGCCATCATAAAAATAATAGAACGGTTTGATCCCAAGCCGGTCGCGGGCAACGAAAAGCCGACGCAAGGGGCGATCCCAGACGGCAAAGGCAAACATGCCGCGAAGATGCTGCACGCACTCGCGCCCATGTTCCTCATATAAATGAACAATCGTTTCGGTGTCGCTTTTTGTGCGATAGTGATGGCCGAGCGCTTCGAGGCGTGAGCGCAGTTCCCGGTGATTGTAGATTTCACCGTTGTAGACAATCCATAGACTCTCATCTTCGTTGCTAAGGGGCTGTTGTCCCGTTTGAACATCGATAATGCTCAGGCGGCGCATTGCCATCCCGACGTTACCCTCGACAAAGAATCCATCATCGTCCGGACCACGGTGGACTATTTGAGCGTTCATCGCGGCCAGGATGTCGCGCTCAACGCGGCGAGCGTCATTCGGATACAGGATTCCGCAGATTCCGCACATTCAGCGAGTCACCTTTTCCGGCACAGGAGAACTTGGGGTCGTGATTGGCTCAAATTCCGTCCATAGGTTGTGCAAGGAATCATTCACTGTGAGCGCTTGGTTATCGGAGCATAAGATATCTAGTTTCCGGGCAGTCCTGATTATCTCGCAGCGCAGCACTGGGCGGGAGCAAGAAAACAGCCGCCCGCCCTCAAATTCAACGTAGCTGCCGTTGCACATAATGATTGACCACTGTGCGTAGCCGCGAGCGCGTCCCCAATATAGAAATTCAGCATCGCTGTTCCAACCGCCGGAAGACCACGGTTTGCAAGCTGCGAATACGACTCCGTGCTCTTTTTCCGTTGTGCAGTAGGAATATTTGGACAGCGATCCGGAGGCGGACTGCGGCTCGAGTCTGATTAATTCGCTCTCTTGCGGATCGCCCTGTGTAACTGGAATTAGCAGAGTCACAAACTCCGCAGGCAGAGTGGCCAACCGGCTGAACTGCAAAACTGCTGCGCGTTTCTTAATTCCATAAGCGGGAGACCACCATCTCGGTACTAAGCGCCGCGACCATCCTTCGCCCGCCGCCAGGACGCGCAGGCCGGACTGGCCGTCCGAGTCTAGAAAGGTTTCTGTATTTTCTTCGCGCGCGGAAAGTTCAGGACCGAGATGCCAGAAAATATCGAGCTGATGTTGACCTCTGCCTTTGGCGATATCCCGCACAAGCCAAAACTCTGACTTTAGAGAAAACACCCAACGGTAATGCACGACCGGCTGTTCCAGTCGTCGGTACCCGCCGTGGCTCGCGACAAAGAGATCGAAGGTAGTTCCGTTTACCCAACAATCGGCGCGCACGGACGGCAGCTTTGTCCAGGCGAAGGGTCCTTTGGTTTCTGCTTGATCGGCACCGTCAACGACGAGTGTGTTGTGCGAGCGAGTGCCGCGAAAAATGTTGCGTTCGGAGCCAACGTATTCGCATGCGCCGGGATCAATCAGCAGACGGCGTCGGTTCGAGTTCACGGTGATACTGAGAGCATCAGCGTGGCCATGGCCCGCGGTGGAAGCTCCTTGCGCACCCGTATCGATGACTAATTGTTGCTTCCCACCCTCGGCAGCCATGAGGTAAAGCCCACTCGCGGGCAGTGCAGCGGAAGGTGCTGTCGGCGTTTCCGCAGCCAGCTGATCGAACTGTTGAGCTCCCGGCTGGCCCAACAGCCAAAGAGTTTCCTCTCGCATTTCACCGCCAACAGACTTAAAGTCTCCGCGCCCAAAAAGAACTGCACCGGTCGATAGCGGATCAAGTAAATGCTCGCTGCGATTGCGCGCCGGATCGAACACTCTGCCGCCATCGTCATCACCCAACCCAGGGGGTGTTCCCGCACGCCCAAGCAAACGTAAGGCCTCGAGCATTTTCTCTAGTGTTCGATCGAACTCAGGCGGAATCGGAACATCATTGAGGGAAGCCAGCACCGCCACGTGCAGGAAGAAATCCAGCGCATACACGTGATAGTAAGTGGATTGCTCAAAGTGCCACCCATCGCTGAGTACCTGCCGAGCCGCTTGTTGCAAGATGATTTCCCATCCGCGATGCTTCCAACGTTGGGCGGCAGAGATTTCCGGACATAGCGAGCCGATGAAGAATAGGGCTACTCCCTCGCCTAACAAATGAGTATTGGCAGAGAAATAGGTAGAAAGGTAGTTCTCGATGTGCCGTCCACTGAGACACAAGGATCGCAGCCAGTCGTCACGGTAGCCGGGTGGCATGGCCGGAGAATCAGCCAGAAGAAAGTAGGTCCAAATCCAGGAGAGGCTACGGAATGCCACTTCCAAGCTGCTAGCCCAGTTTATGCCAATGGGATACGGATTCTCGGCATGCCAGTGTTGCCACTGGTCAAATATTTCGTTCGCGAACTTTTCATCCCTCGTAAGCCTGTATGCCTTCGCCAGCGTGACAAAGTGCTGATGCCGATTCAGCTCCCAAACAATTTTGCTGTCGCCCACCTCTTCGAAGCCGAGGTAATGAATCTTGAACCAAAACTTTCTAGGTGCTCGCTTACTGTGGACCCGATCGAGATGCCAGTCAATCTGCTGGCCGTAATAGAGGTTCTGATAGCCAAGCAGATCGAAACGATGGCTGCAGATTTGCTCTGCGCGGCGGACAATTTCGTCTGCCTGAGCGGGAAACCGCTGTTTGAGCTGTGAACAGAGGGACGGGACGTCATCTGGGGCAAAGAAGAAACGAGCCGGCTGTCGGCTCGAGGGGCCAACATCATCGGGAAACTCTAATCCCACTCTGTACCTTAAGGCATCGGCGCGAGCTCTGACGTGCTGGCGCAAGCGTTCACGCAGCTCGGCCCAGCCCATTGAAGCGAGCCGCTTGTGCCGATCTTTCCACTGTGTTGGAAGCAGAGACATATGTCAATTCGCGCGTCCCCGGCACGCCAGCAATTCCGAGTAAAGCAAATCCGTCTCCTCAATCGGTCGTTCAAAGCTGAAGTTCTGGCGGACATATGCCTGGCCTGATTCTCCGATCCGGCGCGCCAAGCTGGAATCGCGCAACAATCGGAGCAGCGCCTCGCCGAGCACCGTCGCATCTTGCGAGGGAACCAGAAGCCCAGTGACGCCATCGCGAATGCTCTCCGAATTCCCGCCGACATTGCTGGATACGACTGGCAAACCGGCCGCCATGTATTCAAGAACGGCGTTAGGCAACCCGTCCGCCTTCGAGGGCAGAACGGCGACGTCGCAACAAGCGAGAAATTCAGGAATGTCGTTGCGCTGTCCCACAAAGAGAAAGCGTTGCGCTAGACTCAAGGCACGAACTGCCTGCTCGAATTGTTGCCTCTGTGTGCCGTCACCGACCAGGATGAAGCGAGCGCTGGGGAATTCGCCGACAATGGCCGATGCCGCCGAAATCAATAACTCAGGGCCTTTCACATCGCTGTGCATATTCCCAACGAGCACAATCAGTTTGCCATCACCTGTCCCAGGGAGAACCTGATCGCGATTGCATGCAGCCTTAGAAAATTTATCAACGTCAATACCGTTGTGGATCACGCACACTTTTGCTGGGGCAAATCGATCTTCGGCAATTAATGCCTCCCGGATAATACCTCCAGGGGAATCAACTCCTCCGCTAGGATGAAATCCCCTCACTGAAACCGTCGATTCTGCAATCTCTCCATCAAAGGGCCACGCGCACGCAGGCAACCCGGGGTTACGTCATAATCGGCAGTATCAAGCCGACGCGCGAGTTCCACCGCACTCCGTACCGCCCACATTCAACGAATCAACCAAGAAAAAGATTCGTCGGCGCAAACGTGGCCTAGCGCGAAACAGTGTTTCTGGATCAGTCTGGCGCGACCCGGAACTCCGTGATCGACTGAGGTTGCTTCACTGCACCCATGGATTGATCCATCATATCTTGTATCTCATTGAGCGCGAAACTAGTAAGAAGTGCAATTCACTTTCCAAAGGAGCCCGCAGTGGCTGTGAGCACTACCTTGCGGTTCCCAATTCTTTGAGCGAAACAGTTACGCGAAATGTGCAAGTTTTTGCACTCTGTTCTACCATGGCTTACGATGATTGCGTCTCACTCGTCGGTAATCTTCCAACCTGCTGAAATTAAAAGTTTAATGAGAAGATTATCTCAGGAACCAACAGCCTTCGGCAGGAGACTTGCGCTTAGCGACGATTACGCTCACATTGTGCAATTCGATCTTCGGAGCAAAATAGAAGCTTCTCATGAGTAAGTCAGTCAGCGTATTTGGTTTGGGCTACGTGGGCACCGTCACTGCTGCCTGCCTGGCGCATAAGGGCAATCAGGTGCTGGGCGTTGACCTAAACCACTCCAAAGTTGAGGTGATAGAGGCTGGGGGGAGTCCGATCATCGAACCTCGGGTCAGCGATCTAATCGCAGAATGCAACCGCGCCTGTCAGCTACATGCGAGCAGTGATGCTGAAGCTGCGGTGTTGCAAACCGAAATCTCATTTTTGTGCGTGGGGACGCCCAATCTCAGGAATGGAAAACTGGATCTTGGGCATATCATACCGGTCTGTCAGCAAATCGGCAGCGCTCTCCAGAAGAAGAATTCCTTTCACCTGGTTGTCTTGCGCAGTACGGTTCTACCGGGCACGGCAGAGACGGTGGTCGTCCCGGCACTCGAAAAGACAAGCGGAAAAAAGATAGGCGCCGATTTCGGAGTGTGCGTGAACCCAGAATTCATGCGTGAGGGGACGGCCGTGGCTGATTTTATGGAGCCTTCGATGACGATTATTGGCTGTGCTGACGCCCATCACGGCGCGATGCTTCGCGAGCTGTACGCCTGGGCGCCCGGGCGAATTTTCGAAACGTCTTTTCGCTCGGCGGAGATGGTGAAATACGTATGCAACACCTGGCACGCACTAAAAGTCGCCTTTGCGAACGAAATGGGCACTCTAGCTAAAGAGTTGGGTGTGGACGCCGACGCTGTGGTCGAAATTTTTACCGCAGACAATAAGTTGAATATCTCACCAAGTTACCTCAAGCCTGGATTCGCCTTTGGCGGTTCGTGTCTTCCCAAAGATGTCCGGGCAATGAATTATCGCGCTAAGGAGCTCGACCTTAAGCTGCCGCTCTTTGAAGCTATTTTGCCCAGCAACGAAGTGCACCTGCAGCGCGCAGTGGAAATGGTTCTCGAAACCGGTAAGAAAAAAATTGCAATGCTTGGATTGAGCTTCAAGGCGGCGACCGACGATCTACGAGAAAGCCCTCAAGTTCAACTGGTAAAGCAGTTGCTGGGCGAAGGCTGCCAAGTTCGCATCTGGGACGACAATGTTTCCCTCGGACAACTGATCGGTTCAAACCGTCAGTACATCGAAGAGGTGATTCCACATCTTGGGGCTTTATTGTCCTCAAATTTGAGCGAAGTGTTGATGGAGTCGGAAGTGGTGGTGATTGGAACGCGAGGATTGCCCAAGGAAACGCTGCAACATTCGATTCGCAAGGATCACATCGTGCTCGATCTGGTAAATCTGGAAAAGGCCCGCCGGATTGATGGGATAACCAAATATCAGGGTCTCTGCTGGTAATCATGTCCACAACAGTCCAAACCAGAGTTCCCGCGGCCGCTGCACCGAAGGGTTCGCGTTTGATGAATGTAGTTTCGGTTGACGTTGAAGATTACTTTCACGCGGAAACCTTTGCCGGTATTGTTCAACGATCCGAGTGGGATTCCTACGCCAGCCGCGTGGAGGACAATACGCGGCGACTCTTGGATCTTTTCGCTCGGCTCAATGTCGAGGCTACTTTCTTCGTCCTAGGGTGGGTGGCGGAACGATTCCCAAAACTGGTGCGGGACATCGCGTCGACCGGACACGAGGTAGCGTGCCATTCCTATTGGCATCGGCTGATTTACAAGCTGGATCCAGCGGAGTTCCGCTCGGATACGTATCGCGCCAAGCAGGTGATTGAGCAGGCAGCGGGAGTGCAGATTTATGGCTACCGCGCTCCGACGTATTCAATCGTCATGAGTTCATTGTGGGCGACTGGCATTCTGGCCGAGTTAGGTTTCACGTACGACTCCAGTATTTTCCCAAGTCATCACGACAGATATGGAATTCCAAGCGCGCCACGATTTCCCTTTGTCATAAATACGACTTCTGGCCCAGTGATTGAGTATCCGATCGCAACCTTCCGTCTTTGGGGTAACCTGAATTTTCCTTTTGGTGGAGGCGGATATCTGCGATTGCTCCCGTGGTGGTACAACCAGCTTGGATGGCGGCGCGCGGAGGCTGAAGGCATCCCTGCAGTCGCCTACATTCATCCTTGGGAAATCGATACGCAGCAGCCTAGGCTCAAAGCGCGGCTCAAGGCGAGGCTCAGGCACTATACAAATCTGGGCAAGGCATCTGGGCGTCTTGAAAAGATGCTCGGGCGGGGCAACTTTACCAGTTTTCGAAACAGCGGCCTGGCTGCAATGGCGCCAACCGTTGACTTAAATAGCTGGGGGAAAAATGGTTCAAGATGAAGCCCGGCAAGTGGCGGAATATTGGGACCGCATTGCGCCGGAATTTGACTCCATCTACACCGGGGACAAAAATCCTGTCGCACGCGGACTCGATAAGTGGCTGCGCCGGGATATGTATGAGCGCTTTCATTGGGTAATGCGCCGGGCTGGCGATTGCCGCGGCCAGACCATCTGTGATATCGGCTGCGGCTCAGGAAGATTTGTCAGCGCGCTTGCACAGAAGGGAGGCCAGGTTACCGGCCTGGATTTTGCGCCCACAATGCTGAAACTCGCGCAGGAACTTGTGCAACGTGATGGTGTGGCAGATCGCTGCGATTTTGTTCTTAGTGATGTGCTCGATTGGAAAACAGATCGGACGTTCGAACTGGTGATCGCAATTGGATTTTGGGATTACGTGGCCGATCCTCTGCCGCGATTGCAAAGGGTCAGGAGCATCACGCGCGATCGATTCCTCTCGGCGTGGCCACGCGCGGGCACATTGCGGGCCATGATCCGCAAAGCGCGGCTTAAAGTTGCAGGATGCCCGGTGTATTTCTGGACGCGGCCACAGGTCGAGGACCATTTGAACCGAGCCGGGTTCCGCGCCGCTTCGTGGGAGCAGCACGGCCAGCTTTACTGCGTGGAATCGAAAGCAATTTAACACGATGGCGATGAAGCTGATCTTTTGGATCTCGGCAGCACTTGTTATCTACACCTATGTCGGGTATCCGGCTTTGCTGTGGGTCGTGCAATTTTTGTTTCGACGTTCTGTGCGCAAGGCGGAGATCGAGCCATCAGTGTCGCTGCTGATCGCGGCTTACAACGAAGCAGACGTGATCCAAGCCAAGGTTCGCAACTCGCTGGCGCTTGACTATCCCGTGGACAAACTGGAGATCGTCATCGCATCCGATGGTTCTACCGATGCCACGACTCAGCTCGTTCGCTCTCTCACCCAAAGCGAAGGAAAAGGCCGTGTGCGGTTTCTGGAATTTCCTGTAAACCGAGGAAAAATTCATTGCCTGAATGATGCGGTCCCGCAGCTTCGTGGCGAAATTGTGGTTTTTTCAGACGCGTCGAGCATGCTCGCGAGCGATTCGGTCCGGAATCTAGTGGCGAGCTTTGCCGATCCTCGCGTTGGCGCTGCCAGTGGCGTTTATCAAGTTTTAAACCATGACGCTTCGGCTACCGGGCATCAAGAAGACTTTTACTGGAAATACGAGACGTTCCTAAAGCTGCAGGAGGCCAAGCTGGGTGCCTTGACCGGCGCCCATGGTTCACTTTATGCAATGCGCAAGTCGCTGTATCCGTTCCCGCACGCTGGCACGATCAATGATGATTTCGTTATTCCCACGAGTGTGTTGAAACACGGGTTTCGGATCGCCTACGAGCCGAATGCCGTGGCATATGAAGAAGCGCATGAAATGGAAGGCTTCGGGCGGCGAGTGCGCATCACGGCCGGAAACATTGAGCAAATGCGCCAGGCGGGCCCGCTCTTGTGGCCACGACCGCTTGTGCTTTTCTGCTTTCTCTCCCACAAAGGCGGACGGCTCCTTGCGCCTGTGGCGCTGGCATTGTGCCTCGTGAGCGCACTTTCGCTGTGGCACTCGCCCGTCTACAAGTGGCTGGCGATAGCCCAGTTGAGTTTCTATGGATTGGCACTGCTGGGTGCGCTGGGTTTGTTGCGCTCTAAGCTTCTAAAGCTACCGTATTATTTTTCGATGATTAACGCCTCTCTATTTGTTTGGATTTATTACCGGCTCAAAGGACGACAGCAGGCTTCCTCGCATCCCGAACGACCCGGAGTAGTGTGGACGTAGAATGAAAATCCTCTGGGTAAAACCGGGAAAGCTTTTGCCGCTCCATACTGGAGGGCAACTGCGTACATACAATATTCTGCGGCAGCTCTCAGCGACGCAGGAATTGACTTATCTTTCATTCTATGGAGGTCCGTGCGACAAAGCCTATGAGCAGGAGATCGTGTCGCAGATTCCGGGGACAGTCGTCAAGCACACTCGCGCTTTGAATGAAGCCAGGCCAATCGATTATTTGCGACGATTTCCCTCCCACGCACCTTATGCGGTCACCAAGTTCACGGCTCCGGAAGTTCAGGAATTACTGGCGCAGTGGATTCCGCAGCGGCGTTTCGATGTAGCCGTCTGCGATTTTCTTTGCACAGTGCTGAACTTCCCGAAAGATCTGGCCACGCCCACCGCGCTCTTCCAGCACAACGTCGAGAGCGTCCTCTGGAAACGAAAGGCTGAGCTTGAAGCCAAATGGATCAACCGGCTGATCGCCAAAGTCGAGTACGCCAAGATGAGACGGTTTGAGCCGGCCCAGGTGCGGCGCTTTCATCATGTGATTGCCGTCTCCGAGCCGGATCGCCAAGCCATGAGCTGGATGCGTGACCTATCTCACATCAGCGTGGTTCCAACGGGTGTGGATCTGGAGAAATACAAATACGACCCAGATGCGGTGCCTGTCGGCCCTCTCGTGATTTTCACCGGCTCCATGGACTGGGAAGCAAACATCGACGGTGTGGAATATTTCTGCAAAGAGATCTGGCAGCGTGTGCTGGCGCAGGCTCCTGAGGCACGATTCCGGATCGTGGGGCGCGATCCGCATCCGAGGGTAAAAAGGCTTGCTTCCGATTCGGTGGAGGTAACGGGCACTGTGTCTTCGATTATCGACCATATGCGCCAAGCAGCCGTACTTGTCGTTCCGCTGCGCATTGGAGGAGGTACGAGAATTAAGATTTACGAAGGCATGGCGATGGGCAAGGCCACAGTTTCAACAAGTGTCGGCGCGGAAGGCTTGGATGTACAGCATGGACGCGACATCCTGCTGGAAGATGATCCTGTGAGTTTTGCCGATGCCATTGTGAATTTGCTGGGCGACGTTAATCTTCGTCAGAAATATGAAGCTGCGGCGGCGGCCACCGCGCGCCAGTATGACTGGTCAGTGATCGCCGCGCGGTTTGCTCAGGTTCTGGCAAAAACGATTCGGGCGGCATCAGGTACGCGCGTGGTGTCGCCTCAGATTGAGGCCGTGAGGGCCTAAGGCCATGGCGGAAGACGTCAAAGCGACAATTGAATCCAAGAAACTGACGCCTGCAAAACCGGCCAGCTTCCATCATGTAGGATTCGCGGTCTCCTCGATTGAGAAGCTTGCTCTGAGTTTTGCTCGCTCATTGGACGCTCATTGGGGCGGCGAAATCATTCATGATCCGTTGCAGGAAGCGCGAGTCACTTTTCTTTATTCCGGTAACGAACGCAATCCCGCCATCGAACTAGTCGAGCCTGCGGGAGAAGCAGCACCGTTGCACAAGTTTTTGAGCCGTGGTGGTGGCCTTCACCATATCTGTTATGAAGTGGACTCGCTGGATTCTCAAGTGCGCGCGAGCCGCGCAGCCGGATGTTTGGTCGTGAAGAATCCCCTCCCGGCGGTCGCGTTCGGTGGAAGGCGCATTGCCTGGGTCTACACTCCGGAGAAGCTGCTTGTGGAATATCTTGAGCGCTAACTGTTTGGGTTGTATTGCATGAACTCTTCTGATCTCCGTCAGGAAATTGATCGCCGGATCGCAGCCGCGGATGCTGCGGGAGCAGCGCGCTCACTAGCTGACCTTTGGTTCAAAGATCATTCCGCTTCGACCGCTTGGTTTGCCTGTTCGCGCTACGAGCAACTGCGTCCAAAGCTCAATTTGCTTCCCTACCGGCTTGCCATTCTTCGTTCGTTCACCGTGGAACCGATGGTTCCGCTCTTGCGGGCTGCCGCTTTCAGCGCGGGAATCGACTTGACGGTTCGCCTGTCTGAATTCAACGCCCATGCGCAAGAGATTCTGGATCCCGCAAGCTCGCTCTACGAGCTTGCGCCGGATGCGGCAATTCTCGCGGTACAGACTCGCGACATTGCGCCGGATCTCTGGCATGACTTTTCTGCGCTCAACGCCGAGCAAGTTCAGGCGGCCGTGCGGCGCGTCACGGGGGAATTTTGCACTTGGGTGCGTGCTTTCCGTCAGCACAGCCAGACCCACTTGATTATCCATAATCTAGAACAACCGCCTATCGCCAGCCTGGGCATACTGGACAGCCAGGCCGAAGTGAGTCAAACCGCTGCGATTCAGCAAATCAATCAAGCTTTGCGGACCATAGCTTCCGAACATTCAGGGGTTTACGTTCTTGATTATGCTGCTTTAGTAGCACGTTATGGTAGTGTCCAGTGGCATGACGAACGCAAGTGGCTTATGGTTCGCCTCCCGGTCGCAGCGCAGAACCTCAATCGTCTCATCAATGAATGGCTGCGCTTCCTGCATCCGCTCACAGGCAAGGTTGCGAAGGCCATAGTCGTCGATCTCGACAACACTCTTTGGGGAGGGGTAATCGGAGAGGATGGGATGGCCGGCATTCAGCTGGGACCTGAGCATCCCGGAGGCGCCTATCAGGAACTTCAGAGAGCCTTGCTCGATTTGTACCACCGCGGAATTATTCTTGCTGTCTGCAGCAAGAATAATTCTGATGATGCGATGGAAGCGTTGCAGAAGCATCGCGGCATGCTGCTCAAACCGGAGCACTTCGTAGCCATGCGCATCAACTGGGGTGACAAATCCCAGAATCTGCGCGAGATTGCCGCCGAGCTGAACATCGGCGTTGATTCGCTGGCATTCGTGGATGACAATCCCATCGAGCGGCAGCAGATTAGAACTCAGCTGCCCGAAGTGTTTGTGATCGAACTGCCCAATGTTCCGATGGAATTCGCCCGCGCCATCCGCGAGTGCCCACGTTTCGAGCGGTTATCACTCTCAGCTGAAGATCGGCAGCGCAGCGAGTGTTATCAGAAACAGGCCGAACGTGAGCTACTGAAGCAGACAACGAGTACGCGGGAGGACTTTTACCGTTCTTTACAGCAAGCGATAGAGATCGCGCCGCTCGACAAGTCTACGCTTCCTCGCATCTCGCAGCTGACCAACAAGACGAACCAGTTCAATCTGACGACGCGCCGCTACACGGAGCAGCAAATTTGGGAGCTGGGATCTTCGCCAGAGTGGAATTGCTTTTCGCTGAGAGTTCGCGATCGCTTCGGTGACAATGGCGTGGTCGGCGTCGCAATTACCCGCAAGCAAGACAAGACTTGCGAAATTGACACGTTGCTTATGAGCTGCCGCGTGATTGGACGCACCGTTGAGACTGCCTTCCTATCCTTTCTTGCTGAACATGCCCGCAAACACGGAGCCCAGCGGCTGACTGGATGGTTTCTGCTGACTAGGAAAAATGCCCCGGCGCGAGACTTTTATTCCAACCATGGCTTCCAAATACTGCAGCAGAATGGGGATGACACGCTGTGGGAACTCAACTTGGAACAAACTCAGGTTGCCTGTCCGGAGTGGATTCAGCTTCACTTTAACGGAGACATGGGATGAGCTCGCAGCTATTCGAAAGAGTTCGTGGCATCGCGGCCGATATTCTGGAACTCAGCCCTAACCAGATCACGCTTCAATCGTCGTCGGAAAATGTGCAGACCTGGGATTCAGTGCGTCACTTGAATTTGATTCTGGCCTTCGAGCAGGAGTTCGGCTTGCAACTCGATCCAGAAGAGATCGATCAAATGAACAATATTGAGGGCATCACCAGTATCCTTGAGCAGAAGCTCAATCACCACGGCTAGTCGTGAACATGGCAATTGCCATCCAGCCCTACAGTGCAGACCTGATTCCCGCAGTAAGAGCTTTCAACAAGCGGCTTGCGACAGGCGGAGTTGCGCCGGAATTTCATTTTCCAGAAAGCAACATTCCGGATTGGCTACCCAAGCTCGACGGCCGGCGCATTTACCAGGAATACTATCTTGCCGTGGATGGCGAGTCCGTGCGCGGTGGATTCATCTTGAAGTTTCAGGATTTTTTTCTCGCTGGAAAGCTGCAACCGGTTGTCTACTATCATCTGCCGGTTTCGGAGGGCATCATAAATAAGGCGTATGCCGGAGTTGGCGTGCATATGTTGCGAAGCGCTTTGAAATTGCGGCCGATGCTTTTTGCGCTCGGCATGGGCGGTTTCGACCGGCCCCTTCCGCAGATGCTCCAAGCCTTAGGATGGAATCTTTGCGCTGTACCGTTTTACTTTAAGGCAAATCACGCGGCGAAATTCCTGCGCGAGATTGCGCCCTTGCGCCAGAGCGAGAGCCGGCAATTGCTCGCCGGTTTGGCCGCATTTACCGGCGCGGGCTGGGCGGTGATGAAATTAGTTGATGCGGTGCGAACTGCCCGCCCCGAGCCCGCATTGTTGGTTGAGAAAATCGATGCTTTTAGTGAGTGTGATGATGATCTTTGGCAACAATGCCGTGAGCATTACAAGCTGGTTGCCGCTCGCGATTGCCAAACGCTGAATATTCTCTACCCTCGAGACAAGACCTTTCTTCGTATTAGGATCAGCCGCCGGGGCAAACCAATTGGCTGGGCGGTGATGTTGGATTCGCAAATGCGCGACAACAAATATTTCGGTAACCTGCGGCTTGGGTCAATTGTCGATTGCCTGGCGCTTCCGGCAGATGCGTCGCCGGTGATGCACGGCGCCACGGATTTTTTGAAGCAACGCGGAGTGGATCTCACGATTTCCAATCAATCTCACCACGCGTGGGGTAGCGCATTACGGTCCTCAGGCTTTCTGAAGGCGCGTTCGAATTTCATTTTTGCGGCTTCCAAGGCGCTGGCCGAATTGCTTGCGCCGTTTCAAAGCACTCAAAACCAGCTCTTCATGAATCGCGGAGATGGTGACGGACCGGTGAATCTGTGAAGAAGGTGAGAAATTCGACCGTGTATCTGACGTATCACGAACTGGAATTGCCGGGGCGGGCACTCTGCCAAAAGGAGCCGGGGTACGTTCGCTATATCGTGAACCTGAAGAACTTTGAGCACCAAATGGACTGGCTTAGATCTCAATCCTGGCGCGGCGTGAGCATCAGTGAGGCGCTTTCGTCATCAAATGAACGCGGCGTGGCTCTGACGTTTGACGATGGCTGCGAAACCGATTTGCTGAGTGCAGCACCCATTCTTAAGCGCTCGAGTTTTAACGCGACGTTCTACATCACAGTCGGCTTTCTTGGAAAGCCAGGGTACATGTCGTGCGGACAGGTCCGGGAGCTCAGCGATCTGGGGTTCGAAATTGCATCGCATTCCATGACCCATCCGTACCTTAACGATCTCTCGGACGACGCACTTCAGGATGAGATCGCGAGATCCAAAACCGAATTGGAACAAATCGTTGACCGGACGGTCGCGCACTTCTCCTGCCCGGGTGGACGCTGGAGCCAGCGCGTTGCGAAATTCGCGAAGCAAGCGGGATATCGATCAGTCGCGACGAGCCGCGCGGCTGCGAATTCCTCACACAGCGATCCATTTCGCCTTGGACGGGTTGTGGTCATGCGTGCCACCGATATTCACACATTCCAGCAGCACTGTTTGGGCCGTGGTTTGTGGAAGTTGCAGGCGCGCGATCTCATTCGCTCGACGGCAAAAAGCGTCTTCGGCAATTCCAGCTACGATCGTATTCGTGCAGCATTGCTGAAGCGTTGTCCATAAGCGTTAGACTCACGTCTCTGCATCGTTTGCCCGCCCAGAAGTCCCCTGTACTTAAGTTCTAACCATAGGGACAAGTCCCTCTGTTATCTGTTTCTTCCGCAAATACCCGCATAGATTGCGCAAAGGACTTGAATGCCTTAGTCCCGATGTTTCCGCTTCGAGGCAGTGAATGTCTTTGGTATCAACTCGCGCGACCGACTCACGGAATTTTGAAAGATTACGGAAATGTCGGAACACGAGCATCAGCCTTTTCTTGTTGGCCGGATGTGTATTGCTGACTAGTTCGTGCAGCTTGCCCGCCCAGAGCGCGAGTGCCTCTCCTGTATCGGCGAGAAGCAATTTCAGCAGATCCGGAGGTCCCGGCCACGACTTCGGCAGACGCTTGAGGATTTCTGCAAGCTTTCCCCAGGGAACTGTGGGGGCCGCTTACAACGTCGTCATATCAGTAAGTGGAGGGGCAGACCCCTACGCGTTTTCCTTGGCCTCGGGGTCTCTTCCCGCAGGGCTGTCTCTGAACGCAGCCACGGGGAGTGTTTCCGGCACGCCTGCAGCTGCAGGAATCTACAACTTCACCCTTCAAGTGGTTGACGCGACCGATCGCAACGATGAGAAAGCATTCACGGTTTCCATTGCTGCCGCAGCACCTGCTCTTGCCGTAAGCGTTCACATCTCACCGCTCGGCCCGACTGTCTCCTCAGGGACCGCGAAACAGTTTACCGCCGCAGTCAGCAACACGACCAATACCGCAGTGACCTGGAGGGCCACTGCGGGTGCAGTGTCGGGCAACGGACTCTTCACCGCCCCCAACGTAAGCGTGGCAAGCACAGCGACCGTCACGGCGACAAGCGTCGCAGATCCAACGAAAGCTGGTGCAACGACGATAACAGTAACTCCTACCGCAACGCCGCCATCTACTGGATTCGATGGGCCAGCAGAGTTGCCTAGAGTTTATGTTCAGAGCGCAATGGCGGACACACCAGCTCCTGGCAACGTTATCACCGTCAACTCGGGAGGGAGTCTGCAGAACGCGTTGGAGGCTGCCAATTGCGGTGATACGATTCTATTGCAAGCGGGTGCGACGTTCACCGGCGTATACAACTTCCCGGCAAAAGGCTGTGACGATAACCACTGGATCGTGGTTCGTACCAGCGCTCCCGACTCGCTCCTGCCACCCGAGGGAACGCGGATCACTCCTTGCTATGCCGGTATCACTTCCCTTCCCGGCCGTCCAGCCCTGAATTGCTCAGCGGCGCAAAACGTGATGGCCAGAATTGCGATTCCAAGCCAGGGGGTAGGACCGCTGGTGTTCGCCTCCGGCGCGAGCCATTACCGCTTAATTGGTTTGGAACTGACTCGCCCAGTGGGCGGGATCGTCTATTCCTTGATTTCACTGGCCAGGGGCGCAGCCGCGGACCATCTGGTTTTTGATCGTATGTGGCTGCATGGAACGCCACAGGACGAAACCACCAAAGGCATTCGACTGGGCGGCAGTAAATACGTCGCTGTGATCGATTCCTTCTTTACCGACTTCCACTGCATTTCGATGATAGGAGCCTGCACCGATGCTTTCGCGATCGGTGGTGGCACCGGCGATCTTCCCATGGGGCCTTACAAGATCGTGAACAACTTTCTTGAGGCCTCTGGGGAAAACATTCTGTTTGGCGGCGCCGAAGCCACTTTCGCACCCAGCGATATAGAAGTTCGACACAATCACCTGTTTAAGCCTCTGATCTGGATGAAAGGTCAACCCGGCTTTGTCGGCGGCCCAACCGGCAACCCCTTTATCGTCAAAAATCTGTTCGAGCTTAAGAACGCGCAACGCGTGCTGTTCGAAGGAAACATATCGGAGAACAGTTGGGGAGGCTTCTCGCAACACGGCTACGCGCTCGTGCTGACCCCCAAGAACCAAGCCGATTGGAACAGCAGCGGCAATCTTTGTCCCATGTGCTTGGTCACCGATGTGACCATCCGCTACAACACGGTCAGCCACGTGGCGGGTGGCGTGGTAATTGCGAATATTCCTTCTGATCATGGCGGCGTCCCGCTGGACGGTCAACGCTACAGCATTCATGACATCACCATCGACGATGTTGATGGTTCAAAATACGACGGTCCGGGGCAACTCGTTGAAATCTTGCAGGGGGTCGGTGCGCCCACGCTGCAGAACGTTTCGATAACTCATGTAACTGGTTTCGCACCCCATACGTTGTTTGGCATCGGCAACAATGTCGCGGATCCGAAGATGGCGAACTTCACGATTACCAACAATGTGGTCAGCGCTGGAGCGTATCCCGTATGGTCCACCGGCGGCACTGAGAATTGCGCGTATTGGGGTAAGCCAGCCATTACGTTTGACACCTGTTTTACCTCGAACCCATTTAGCAACAACGCAGTCATTGCGACTCCTGCAAACTCCCCCGCTTCAATCTGGCCCTCGGGGAATTTCTTCCCGGCAACTGTCGACGCCTTGCAATTCGTGAATTACAACAACGGAAATGGTGGTGATTATCATTTCTTGCCTTCAAGCCCCTATAAGGGCGCTGGGACAGATGGGAAAGATCTCGGAGCTGATATAGATGCGTTGTTATCCAATATAGCGAACGCCTATTAGAGCCAGCCTAAGCTGCCGACCGAATGGCGTATGCCGAATTCCCTTTGCAAAAGTGAGAGCCACCGTTAGCCTCGGGTCCCGGCTATCCACAATCCAATTTAAAGATCCTTCGCGGCCTCAAGGCCTCTCAGGATGACATCGATTCACGGGCCGTGATTAACTACAAAAAAATAAGGAGTGACGATGTCATTCTGACGCTGAGCGCAGCGAAGGGGAAGAATCTATATATTTAAGAATGCAATAATTACCACGAAGAAGAAGTGTGGCTAATTTTAGGGTCATGTTCCCACGGGATCCGCCGGATGCCGTGCAGAATTGATATAAGCCGTAACAAGACTCGAAATCAAACTTCAACAGACTCAGTCGCGATATGTGTCGGCCCTCCAGGGAGCGCACAAATCTCTTAGTCGAGATAGCAACACGCTTCGTTTTCCACCAACGCCTTGGCGATTCAGAGATCTGCGGTGACTGAGGTACGGGATAAGGTCCCTTGCAACGCAGTTGAGTGGAATCACCAGCACGAAACTGACGGAGGTGACAGGGTTCGGATGAGATGCGCATTTGCAACATGTTATGATCAGCTTCCGGTAGCTCATCAGAAAAACGGCGGCTTCCTTGCTAAGGTACATAAGAATCCTATTTTTCTCGGTTTTCTCAGCCCTGATGTTGCAATCCGCCTTCTTCTCTCCGTATGCTTACAGCTCAGGAAAAGAACAATTTGACGGTCCGGCGGAACTGCCGCGTGTTTACGTGAGCAGCTCGCTGGCGGAAACCCCCAGCCGCGGCAGGATTCGCTCCATCAATGCTGGAGATAACCTTCAGCAAGCGATTAACGACGCCGCTTGCGGCGATACTATTAGGTTGCAGGCCGGGGCCACTTTCAAGGGCCGATTTGTTTTTCCCGCGAAGAGCTGTGACGATTCCCACTGGATTACCCTGCGCACGAGTGCTCCCGACTCCGCTCTTCCAGCAGAAGGCAAGCGCCTTACGCCCTGCTACGCCGGAGTGACTTTTCTGCCCGGGCGCCCCGATTTCCGGTGCTCATCCGCAGAAAACGTCCTGGCCAAGTTGGAATTTCCTGGTAAGGGCGCTTCCGGCCCCATTGTGTTCGCTGCGGGGGCCAACCATTATCGCTTCATTGGCCTCGAGGTTACTCGCAGCCCCGGGGGGACGATTTACAACCTTATTTTGCTTGAGCCCAAAGGTTCGGCACATCACCTCATCTTTGACCGCATGTGGATTCACGGAACAGCCCAGGACGAGACTACCCGTGGGGTTCAGTTCGGTGGCAGCAACTACGTGGCCGTCGTAGATTCGTTCCTCAGCGACTTTCACTGCAACGCAATCAGCGGCGCCTGTGTTGATTCGCAGGCTGTTGCAGGAGGGAGCGGCGACCTACCGATGGGCCCATATAAGATTGTCGATAATTTCCTCGAGGCCGGAGCCGAAGACGTGATTTTTGGGGGAGGCCCCGCAACCTTATCGCCTGCAGATATCGAGATTCGGCACAATCACATGTTTCGTCCCTTGAATTGGCAACCGGGGCATGCAGAATTTGTCGGCGGCGTGGATGGGCGTCCCTTCATTGTTAAGAACGACTTCGAGTTAAAGAATGCTCAGCGCGTGCTGCTCGAAGGCAATATTTTAGAGAACAGCTGGGGAGGCTTTTCCCAAAACGGCTTCGCCGTGGTGCTGACCCCGAAAAACCAAAGCCCAAATGTCTGCCCGCTTTGCCGTGTCACCGACGTGACCATCCGCTACAACCGGATGGCGCACATGGCGAGCGGGTTTATGATTGCCAATGTCCGCTCTGACACTGGCGGCGCTTCCACTGATGGCGGCCGTTACAGCATCCACGACAACATCCTTGAAGACATCGATCCGTCCTCCTATAAGGGCTTCGGCACTTTCGCCACAATAATCGGTCAGGTGCCGCCCTTACACGACGTGACCATCGACCACAACACCGCGTTCGCTCCTAACGTGCTGCTCAATGTTGGCGGCCCAGGATCTGGCCCGAAGGTCTCCGATTTTATTTTCACTAATAATCTCGTGGGGGCTGGGGCACACCAGATAGCATCGACTGGCGGCACTACGAATTGCGCCTATCAGCCGCAGCGCCTAGATCCATCGGGTGTGCTGGACAGTTGTTTCCCAGGCTATAAGTTCACCAATAACGCCATTGTGGGCGGTGAAGGCTGGCCCAAGGGCAATATCTCGCTTAAGGATGTCAGCGCAGTGCACTTCGAAGGCGCTCGGGATAGCAAGATCGAGAATTATCACTTCCGGCCCGACAGCCGCTGCAGGCGTGCCGGAACAGATGGAAAGGATTTGGGCGCGGATTTCGATGCAGTCGAGTCAGCGACGACCGGGATGCGCTAATCGCAGCAAAGTCTCAATATACCTAACACCATGAAACAACTCCTTCGCAGGGGTTTGAAGCATATCGTGGTCGATGAGGTTCCCGATCCGATTGTGACTTCACATCACCTGCTGGTCTGTCCCATCTATTCCCTGATTAGCAGTGGCACGGAGACCGCCAGCATTCATCAGGAAGGCGTGCTAAAAGCGGTTGCAGAAAATCCTTCTCACTTGAGCAAGATATGGAATGCGGTCAAGAGCCAAGGCCCGATTCGCACATTTGCGGAAGTCAAAGCAAAGTTCAGTGAATATGCGGTACTGGGCTATTCAGGGGCAGGAATCGTGGTTGATAAGCACAGGAGCGTCCGGGATTTCGACATTGGCGATCGCGTCGCCTACGGTGGCGAAGGTACCGGCCATAGCGAAACCATTTTGGTCGGCGCCAATTTGGTGGTGAAAGTCCCGGAGGGAGTTCCTTTCGAGCTCGCTTGTTTCGCCACTCTGGGCAGCATCGCGCTGAATGCAGTACGCATCGCAAAAATCTCTCTTGGGGAAAAAGTGGCTGTCATCGGTTTGGGGCTAGTCGGCCAACTGGTGGCGCAGCTGGCCCATCTGCAAGGCGGATTCGTAATCGCCACTGATCTAAGACCCGACCGTGTGGAGCTCGCAGGTCGACTGGGAGGAGATGCGGCGTTGCCGGGCGGCAGCCAATTCCGGGAACAATTGCTTGCGCTCACAAATGGCCTGGGCGTGGATTGCGTGATCATCGCTGCGGCGGCAAAGTCTGCTGCACCGGCGCAACTGGCGGTCGAGATTTGCCGGGATCGTGGCCGCATCGTTGACGTCGGCGCAGTCGAGCTCACGTTCCCCTGGTATGAAATGTACCGCAAGGAAATACAACTTCTAATGGCGCGTGCATACGGCCCGGGCAGTTACGATCCGCAATACGAACAGCACGGCCAAGATTATCCTCTGGCGTACGTGCGCTGGACCGAGAATCGCAATATGGAAGAATTCTTGCGCCTCGTGTCAGCGGGACGCGTCCAGATCAAACCGCTCATCACTCATGAGTTTCCGCTCGACGACGCGCCGAAAGCCTATGAAACCATTATCGATCCAGCTAGCAATAGCCTGGCCGTATTGCTGCGCTATCCGCGTGCGGAATCCTTGCAACCGGTATTGGATTTTCACCCGAAGCGGAGAATTGAGGTCGAGCCGGGACCGGCTGCTTCCTCTGGAATGGGTGTTGCTTTGGTCGGCGCCGGAAATCTGACGCGCTGGGTGCATCTGCCAAACCTCAAGCAAATTCCCGGCGTACGGCTGCGGGCGGTGTGCTCTGCGAGCGGGGCGCGTGGCAAAAGCTACGCCAAGCGCTTTGTGGCGGAATACTGCGCTTCTGACTATGAAGAAATTTTGAAAGATCCCGAAGTTCAGGCCGTAGTGATTGTAAGCCGGAACTCACTCCACGCACCCCAGGCACTCGCGGCTCTGCGGTCGGGCAAGCACGTATTCCTGGAAAAACCAATGGCGTTGACCGAAGAGGAATGCCGGGAGCTCTGGACCGCTGTTGAAGAAAGCGGCAAGCATTTGGCCGTCGGTTTCAACCGCCGTTTTGCGCCATCTTATGTAGCTTTGAAAAAACAGTTGGCGGGACGCGCTGGTCCCGCTGTGCTTAACTGCCGCGTCAATTCGCCGGGGATCTCTGGTGGTTATTGGATGGCAGATCCCGCAACCGGCGGCGCTATTCTCGGCGAGGCCTGCCATTTTGTTGATTTAATGTACTGGCTGCTGGAATCCGAGCCCGTGGCAGTCTCAGCGTTTTCGCTCCCAACCGGGAAGAAAGATCCTATTGGGGAGAATAACCTGGTTGCCGCGTTTCGTTTCGCAGATGGCTCAGTCGGCAATCTCACCTATTGCACGGTAGGAAGCCGTACCTCGGGTGGCGAGCGCGTGGAAGCTTTCGCCCCCGGGTTAGGCGCCAGCGCTGAAGACTTCAGGCGAACCAAAATACTCACGAGCATCGGGCATAAGACTTCGAGTTGGTTTGCGGAAAAGGGCTATGCGGAACAGATGAAGTCCTTTTTTTTCGCCTTGCGAGAATCCCGGCCACCGGTTGTCACGGTGCGCGACGGGGCCCGGGCCACGATTGGGTGCCTGCGCATGCTCGAGTCTGCTCGCGATTTGACGCCCTGCGCAATTGATCTGGAAAAAGAATTCGCAGTGCGATCACAGAGCAACGCGGCTCTATAGCCAGGAAAGGTCTCGCGTGACCAACAGCTTGCCTAGAGGCGTTTTTGCTTTCAGGAAGAGTTTCGAATCAAAGTATTTGCGGTAAATTAAACGCATTCTTCTCAGCGCCGGCCGATCCAGCTGGCTGCGGTCGGTAGTCGCAAGGGGGTACCCCAGTTCCTCCAGGGTTTGGCCAACCAGCGCCTCGAACATCACCAGGTTCTCTGGCGAAAAACCTTTTTTCCAGCGCCCAACAGGGCTAAACTTCCCGTCCGTCCTTTGCCCCTTGAACGACGTATTCGGCTCACTGACCGAACCGATCCCGACGCGCTGAATGCGGTCGTAATCCAGGTCGTGCTCGATGAAATCGCTTAGCTTTGCCAGCGTAGTGCGCGGCTCCGCAACCAATTCCTCGAACCGGACCTCGACATAGTCGCTGCCCAACTTGCGCCCATCTTCACGACCCCGGTTCACGATCCACTCCCAGTACAAGCCCGCCACCATTACGCTGGGTTTTCTGTCCCAGGGCACGCGCTTGATGTATCCCAGCTTATCGGTAGAGAGTGCTACATCACGGCCATCACGGATGATGTGAATGATCAAAGCCTCAGGAATCGTTTCCTTGATTCGGTGCAGATGCAGCAAGTGCTCGGGGGTACAGTCGGCCCAGCGCTGAACACCCTGCTGCCGCGCCATCTCGCCCATAACGATGCGCAAAAAGTCCCCGCCATTCCGGCATTCAGCAATCACCTTGGCTCGGATGGCTTCTGCTTCAAGTCCGGATCGATCGAACAACTTGGAAGCGAGCCAGGCATCCATCAGCCTTTCCTTGTTGCGCCTTACGCTCAGATCTCCAAATCGCGGTTCCAGCAGATTAATGGCATTCGATTCCGCACGGTATACCGCGAAATCGCCAGCAGAGAGCAACATGTGATAAAGCAGAGTTGTTCCCGAGCGGCCACAGCCCAGCACAAATACCGGAGCTTTATTTCGTGTAGTGGTCTCGCCTTGTCTCTGGACCATTAAACCCTGCGATTGCATGTGCTCCTTACTCCTCCAAACAACGCCCGCATGTTTTCCTCATTGGGCAGGCACGCCCACCCCGCGCTGTCGTTCAAACACAAACTCGTTATTTCCAAGCACCCAACCGGACTTGTTGCCATGCATCAACAGCCCAAAGCCTCGACTGGTGCAGAACTCTACTACCTGCTCTGCCGTGGCGAACTCGTACGGCCAGCCTCCAATCCAATCGATCCAGTCGCGCAGCATCGACATGCCCCGCTGTTTTTTATAGGTGCGATATCGCAGAACCGGATTCTTGAGATTTGACAGGTCCACCACGACACGCCGCGCCACATTCAAAGGAATAAAGACTGACAGAAGTGTGACTCGGAAAAGGGCTCCACTGTTATAAAGTTTCTTCAACCTGCACCAGCGTCGCGATTTCTTGCCTGCATCGTTGTAGATGGCCAGGAATAACTTGCCGGCGTCCGCCACTCGAGGCAGCACATTGTCCATCGCCTGCCACAGATTGCCCGTATGATGTAAGACGCCCCAACTGTAGACCACGTCATAGGTGCCGAGACTAGCTACATAGTTTTTGTCCAATGCATCGCCGCGCTCAATCGTCCAGCGTGCGACACTTCGGAAAAAGCGGCTTTTCAACTCATGAGCGCAGGCAACGCTTTCCGGATCATAGTCAAAAGAATGGACACGGCTGGCACCCAGGCGCATAGCGGCGAGCGAAAAAATGCCGCTGCCGCAACCGACATCGAGGAATGATCGTCCCGAAAGGTTCGAGACTCGAAGCATTTCGCACAGCGACTTCTCGGCTTCGCGAATGCGCTCCTCGTCGAGTACGCGTAGAAAGCGCTGCCAATTCCGGCCGAAGCCGAAACGTCCCTTGTCGATTGCCATATCCCCGATCACCGGACTCAGACGCGCGTAACCCATGTCGCCCGACTCAGCCTGCCATCCGTAATTCCCGTTCATCCGCTTATGCCGCAGCCCCACCCGCTCGATGCTGTCGGCCAGCTTCTTGATATTGTCCTCAAGAATAATTTCCGGGATTTCCGCCACCATCGCGGCGTGATTCTTCACGGCCTCAGTCATCAGCGCCAGAAGGCTCTCCAGATTTCCTTCTAACCAGAGCCGGGTTCCGGCCGGGCGGGTACCATTGTCTACCGCGAGCACCGGAACTTTCAGCTTGAGCGATTCCAGGACAGATGAGCAAATCCCGTCTGTGACTGGTGTTCGAATGTACGCCAATGAACGGCTCAGCAGAGTAAGAAACACATTGTGCGGGACGGAACCGAGAACACAAACCGCATCTTCCAGCTTCTGTTCCCGGAGAAATGTTTTCATCGCATCCATTTCACGGTCCCATGGTCCAACCAGCAAAAACCCTATCCTGGGGTATGCTGCCCGAAAACTCCGTACGGCTTCAGCCAGAAAATCAAGCGCAAATTCCTTGCGAAAGCAGACATAGTTGAAGAAGATAGCTTCGTGGCCGCGGTAAAAGTCCTCCACCGCCGAAGGCAGAGGCGCGGCATCGAACTCCACATAGCCGGAGGAGAAATGGGGAATCGGCTCCACGCTGTCCTCCGAAATGCCGGTGGTGAGCAGTGCATTCTTTACGGCCGGACTGTTGCAATATATGCGATGGGGAATTCGAAATAACAGTGAGAAGGCCAGGTGCCACAGCGAGCCTTTGGGCGCGGGAAAGTAGCTCTGCTGATGACCCCCACCGTAAGTCAGGAAAGCCGGCCTCTGCCCAAGTCGGGCTATCAACAACGCGGTGAGTGCCAGGAAATATCCTTTTTTGGTCTCGCCATTCACCCGGACGTGCACCGCATATCCCTGCCACACCAGACGTGCGACCTTCCGCAAATAATCCCAGCCGCTTTGCACATCGATATACTCCGGGTTACGCACGCGGCGATTTTCGTTCAGATTCATGACTTGGCAGTCCCATCCCCGCGCACTTAGCTCTTTGCGCAGGCCTACGAGACTCATCGACCAGCTGCAGACCGGAGGAGGCCAGTTGCCGATTTCCAATATCTGTTTGCTCAAAGCTCGCCCCGTGGGTCCTCTTTCACGAATATACAGCTTGCCTTGCTGCCGCCGACAACCAGCCGTTTTCTGAAAGCACCGACGCGTAAAGCTCTTCGTATTGGCTGCAGACTTTCTGCAAGCTGAACCGCGATTTCGCTTCCTGCTTCGCCCTCGCCCCGAACGCTGCCCTTAAGTCACTCTGGTCCAAGAGCCTTGCGATGGCCGCAGCGCACGCATCATCATTGCCCGGCGGCACAAGAAAGCCGGTCTCGCCGTCGTGCACGAGTTCGGGATTGCCGCCCACCCTGATGGCAACAACCGGTAACGCCGCCGCCATGGATTCCAAGATCACATTGGACAGACTTTCGGAAATCGAGGTGAGGACGCTGATGTCGAGGGCGGCCAGAACCGCTGGAATATCGTGCCGTTCGCCAAGAAATGCGAGTCGCTTACCGAGTCCAAGCGATCTTACATGCTCCTCCAGTCCCGCCCGCAGGGGACCATCCCCTGCAAGCACGAATTCCGCTTCCGGATGTTTTCGCACAATCAATGCCGCTACCCGAACGAAAGCCGCGTGGTTCTTTGCCAGATCGTTCATGCGCGCGATCATTCCGATCCGCACTACACCCGACTCGCGGGGCAGCGCAGGGTTGACCTGTACAAAAGCGGTCTCCGGAAGCCCGTTCGGAATCACAGCCAGCTTTTTTTCCGGCAAGCCACCACGATCGCGCAAATAGTCCGCAGCAGCGCGGGAATTACACACCACCCGGTCGCAAAGCTGAAACGCCGAGCGTTGCACCCAAAATCGCGCCCAGCTCATCAGATCTCCCAACTGGCGGTGGCTTCCAATGATCACTGGCACACCGGCGAGACGCGCCGCGGGAATGAGCATCAGGTTCGAATAGAAGTCGAAGGAATGCGCCAGAGCTGTGTCATGGTTCTGCAAATATCGGCGTAAAGCCAAGCGTGCCCGTTGCGACTCCAATCCGAATAGACTTCCACCCGGCGGGAATTCGACAAGGCCATTTAGATCATTGGCGAATGCGCCCTTTTTCCCCAAGCATCCAAGCCGGATGTTTAGGCTTCTACCCTTTAATCCGCCAGCCAACGCCGCAAATTGCCGCTCCCCGCCGCCAGCCTCCAGAGTGTTCGTCATGAGGAACACATCTGGGCGATCCCTGTCCAGTTGCCGCGCCACGGAGGAGGACGTGTCTGCCATTTCGCTGGTGTTCACTAGAGTTCGCCTCCGGAGCCCGGAAACCGCTGTAGCGTCAATGGCCGGCCGACCGTGGTATTTTCGTAGTCCGCGCAAATGCCAGGTACGAACTCCACCTCTCGGCTTCTCCTGGCTTCCAGAAAATTCCGATGCCAGAGCTCAAACACTAATAACAACCAGATTGCCCCTGCCCGGTCGCGATAACCGCGGTAGTGTTCATCCAGCAACCTTTGTATCGCCTCCCGCTTGAAGTAGCCGCGCTGCAGGGTTCGAGGTTCTGCCAGGATCGTCAACAGCCCATCCTTTAACTCATGGCGCATCCAGTGCACCAGGGGAAGAGAGAAGCCCTGTTTGCGGCGGTGCAACAACGCAGATGGCACACCAATCCGTTCCCCGAGCTTCTTGAGAATATACTTACGGATACCCCACTGGAATTTGTACTTCACTGGCAGACTCGCCACCCATTCCACAATTTGGTGGTCGAGAATCGGACACCTGACTTCAAGGGAGGTCGCCATACTCATGCGGTCGACTTTGGTCAAGATATCACCCGTAAGGTAAGTCTTTGTATCCAAGTACATCAGACGGCTAAGCGCATCGTACGCTGGCGCATGATCGTAATACTCAGTGCTTCGCGTGAGTGGGTCCACGTACGCACGGACACTGGCCAGGAAGTCATCTGTGAAAAGGCTGCGTTCGCGATGCAAAGCAGGAAGGAATGAGAGGCCGTCCAGGTACCGATCTCGCGATGGCAAAGAAATATTCCAAGCGAATTTGCGCCCACGAACGTTCTGCGGCAGTAGTGGGTAGATGTGGTTACGGTACATTCGGCCCAGCCACGGAGGAACTGCATATCGGCTACGCCGCAGATTTACCACGTAGCGATCATATCCTGCGAAAAGTTCATCCCCGCCATCACCCGACAGCGCAACTGTCACATGCTGTCGCGCCAATTTGGAAACGTAATAGGTCGGGATAATAGAAGAATCGCCAAACGGTTCTTCCATCATGCGTGATAACATTTCCAAGGTTTCTCCGATCGCCGGCTCCACCACTAGCTCGTGGTGATCAGTTCCGAAGCGCTCAGCCACCCGCCGCGCATGTTCGGCTTCATTGAAGTCCTCTTTGCCAAAACCGATAGAGAACGTCTTCACCGGGACCGAACTCGCGCGAGCCATTAGACCGACAACGATTGATGAATCCACGCCGCCACTGAGCAGGGCTCCGAGAGGAACATCGCTGATCAGTCGAATGCGTACTGCTTCTTCGAGCCGGCTCTCCAACTCTTCGAGACAAGCTTCTTCTGATCCAGGATCGTTGTTGCCGTACGAGGGGATGTCCCAGTATTCCCGGACTCTGATTTCACCGTCCTTGTACTCCGCAAGATGACCGGGCGGCAGTTTCGCGATTCGCTGGAAGGCTGAGTACGGGTCGGGAATGTAAGCGAAATAGAAGAACTGCAGAAGCGCCTCAAGATTCACCTCTGCCAGTTCTGGCGCCACGGCGAGTAAAGCTTTGATTTCGGAGCCAAATAGCAATCGGCCGTGATGCACCGCGTAGTACAGAGGTTTCTTGCCAAGTCGATCTCTGGCTAGCAACAGCTTTTGCTTACGAGAATCGTAAAGCGCAATCGCAAACATCCCGCGCAGCTTTTTGATGCAGTCCGCGCCCAACTCCTCGTAAAGATGGACAATCACTTCCGTATCAGTGTGAGTGTAGAAGTTGTGTCCGCGGGCTTCGAGTTCGCGCCGTAGGTCGGGAAAATTGTAGATTTCACCGTTGAAGACGACCCAAATGCTCTTATCTTCGTTGTGAACAGGCTGGCGGCCACCCGCGAGATCAATAATGCTTAGGCGGCGCATGCCGAGACCGATGGGCCCCACAGCATAAATCCCCTCGTCATCGGGCCCGCGGTGAATAATCGTCTTACACATGCGGCGAACATCCGCGGCGTCGACTAATTCGTCCGCTTGCCCGATGATCCCTGCGATGCCACACATGACCGACCTCGTTTCACGCTGCTAGTGCGCGTTACAAAAACAAATTACTCCTAGCGATTCCACACTAGCTCTGGTTTCTGCGCCGCGTAGGCTCGCTGTTGCCATCCCGGTTCGAAGCGTTGGCGGTCGTCAATAGCGGACTCAGAGGCAGTTGTAATCCGGTATAGGACTGAGGTATATGCCACCATAAAATAGGGGAATAGCTGGTATTCGGTGCTAGAAAACATCGCGCCCACGACATATGCGGCTAAGCTCGCCCACATCGCACTGGCGAATAATTGAATTTGTTCGTCCTCGCGATAGCGGGAAGTCTTTCTTACTCTTCGAACGTTGCGAAAAGCGAGAACGAGAAACGTGAGGAACAGAATCAGTGCAGGGAAGCCCCCCTCAGCGCTAAGTTCGGTATACGTATTGTGCGCTACGCGCCAGGCCTCTGTAGCTACTGGAAAATTTCCCGCTCCTACGCCAAACACAGGGTGCTGCAGCGTCAGTTGAATGCTTTGCCGGAGCAGTTCCTTTCGAGCTTCGAGAGAACCTTTGTCGGCAGACCCTTCAATATTGCCAGAAAAGAGACTCTGAATCCTGGTTGCATAATGCGGAGTTGAAATTGCCACGCCTAGTCCGAGGATTCCCAGAATTCCAGAAAGCAAGAGTACATAAAATCGTTTTCCCCTGATGCCGAACTCCCACAAACAGATCAACACTGAAACGATCATCGCCATGAGACCACTGCGCGAATAAGTGGCAACGACGGCATATGGCATGGCAAGCAAGCCGATGGCCCAGAATCCCTTTTTCACTATTCCACGCGAGGCAAACAAAAACGTCAGGCACAGCGGAAAATTGATCGCGATGTTGACCGCAAGGTCATTTGGATTTTCAAAAATCCCCCCCAGGGCGCCTTGCAGCCGGGCTCCTCCCGGGTGGATGATGACGGATACAACAGTCATCGCGGCAACAGAGGCTGCCTGTATTAGGAGCAACCTGCGTAATTGAAGAAGATCCAGCACAATCAAGCTGACCAGAGCCGCGGTGATCACTTCTTTGGAGAACTTTTCGAAAACCTGAGCAAAAGCACCGCCGCGCCATACTGCGAAGGGGATGCAGACGATCAGATGCGCATACAACAGCAGGAGGACCTTAAGCTCGAGTGAAAATTTCGTCTTCAGTTTTCCGCCTGCCAATCTTGCAATTAGGGCGAGCAACGCTATCCCGCCGGAAATCTTGGCCCATGGGATGTAACTTAGCCCTGGGATCACGTCTTCCGGGCGGGCGTAGTACAGGAAAGAAAAGACGATCAATGCTCTGTACGCCAGGCCAGCTCGAGCATTCGACTTCTCGCGTTTTTCGATTCCTTCCGCCGCACTGGCCATCACTTCATCCTTCACTCTTTTCAAACTGGAAAAGTCTCATTGCGCGCCACGGCCCAAAATCACAATCTTGATGGTATGGAACATGATGAGCAGGTCTAGACCAAGAGAAGCATTCTTGATGTAGAAGAGGTCGTATTGCAGCTTCTCTTTGGCGTCTTCCAGCGTGTTGCCATACTTGTAACGGACTTGAGCCCAACCAGTGATTCCTGGACGTACAACATTGCGCACAGGGTAGTACGGAATCTCT
>DASQYT010000112.1:0-6457 GCA_035639075.1 Candidatus Elarobacter sp. | reverse complement strand
GTGGCTATCGTGGCCGGCGGTGTCCTGGGAATGAGGCTTGTCGGCCTTGCGCTTCTTGCCAGCGCGGTGATCAAGAGAACTGACGCGGAAAAAGCTGATCATATCCTGCAAGGCTTCGGCTTGCGACGCGAGCTCCTCGGCAGTACTGGAGAGTTGCTCTGCGCCGGCAGCGTTGCGCTGCGTGACCAAGCCAACCTGGCTGATGGCTCCATTAATCTGATTCACGCCAGCAGCCTGCTCTCTGGACGTTGCAGCTACTTCCTGCACCAAGTCCGCGGTCTTTTGAATGGCCGGGACGAGTTCGGCCAGCAAACCGCCCGAACGTTCGGCGACTTGAACGTTGGCGGCGGCCAGTCCACCGATTTCCTGTGCCGCAGTGCGGCACCGCTCCGCGAGGTTGCGGACTTCGCCTGCGACCACGGCGAATCCACGGCCATGTTCGCCGGCGCGGGCCGCTTCGATGGCAGCATTCAGGGCCAGCATGTTAGTTTGATAGGCGATCTCTTCGATGACGGCAATTTTCTCCGCGATCGATTTCATTGCGGAAACAGATTCCTGGACGGCCTGGCCGCTCTGCCCGGCGTCTTGAGCGCCTTTGCGCGCCGTCTGCTCCATTTTGCGGCTGTTTTCGGCGTTTTGCGTGATGGAAGCGCTCATCTCTTCCATGCTGCTGGTTACCTGTTCGACAGCGGCGGCCTGTTCGCTGGTGCCCTGAGAAACGACGCTGGCGGAGGAAGCGACCTGCGTGGCGGCGGTACTCACCGAACCGGCCCCCATGCGCACTTCGCCGATCATCTCGTTGAGCTTGCCGGTCATCTTGGCCATAGCTCCGAGGAGGCGCCCGAGTTCATCCCCGCGATCGGCGTTGATGGTCTTGGTTAGATCGCCAGCGCTGATGTTCTCGACGACTTCGAGCACGTCCTGGATGGGCTTGGTGATGCCGCGAGAGATTACGAGAGTGACGATAATGCTGACGAAGATGGACACGAATGAGAAAATCACGAGCGTGGTGGTGGTGGTCTTGGCAATTTCCGTGACCGCTGGGACCAGCACTTCGGCGTGATGGTTGGTCAGCTCAGTGGCCAGATCCTCCAACCGATGGATGGAATCTTTGTACTCATTGATCTTGGCGTTGCACTCCTGCGGCGTGTGGAGCTTACCCTCCTGAATCATGCCGAGGACTTTGCTGTAGCCGTTTTCATAGGCGGCCAAGTCCTCGCGCATCGACCGAACGGAGGTCTTGTCATCCGACGAAAGCTGGAACCTATCGAGTTCCGTGAAAGTGTCACGGAGTTTTTGCCTCTGCGCGTCCCACTTGGCAGCGTACGCAGCCCTAACTTGGACTTCTTCGATATTGAGAAAGGTATCCTTCTCGAACCGGCGCAACTCGAGCGTGGTGGCCTTGGCGCGTGCGGCAAGCGTCACAACTTTCGCATCGCCCTCCAGGACCTTCAAGGTTTCGCGCGTGATGGCTTCGAGTCCCCAATAGCCGCTAAGACCCATGGAGATGAGGAGCAACACAATCAAGCCAAAACCGATCGCTAACCGCTTTCCAATCGACATATTCTTCAACATGAAACTCTCCTTCGAACGATGTTCCGAGTGCGGCCCACGCCGCCTCGCACTTCCAACCAATGGCCCTACAGCGAAACCGGTTCGGCACTCCGATGGATTGCTTCGGCACAAAGCGCCGGCACGTCGAGAATCAGCGCGACGCGCCCATTGCCGAGAATCGTTGAGCCGGAGACACCGGGAATTCCTTGAAATAGCCGCCCCAGCGGCTTAATCACGGCCTGTTGCTCACCTAATAGCTCATCTGCGGCGAGGCCGGCGCGGCCACCGTGATACTCAACAACAATGATTTTTTCGCGAGCCGGAGTAGCGCCGCCGCATTCAAAGAGATCGCGGAGCCGCACGAAGGGCAAAGCTTCGCCGCGCAGATTGATGACGCCACCTTCGTCGGAGCCGTGTTTCTCCGCGGGGAGTTCGAGGCACTCCTGGACCGAACTGAGGGGGATTACGTAAGTTTCGGTCCCCACTTTCACGGCGAAGCCATCAATGATGGCGAGCGTGAGTGGAAGACGGATGGTAAAAGTGGTTCCCTGGCCTTTGCGGCTTTCGACTTGGATGGCGCCACTCAGGGCATTCACGTTTCGGCGCACGACATCCAAGCCGACGCCGCGGCCGGAGAGCTCAGAAACTTTGTCGGCGGTCGAGAATCCCGGTTGAAAAATCAAGTTGTGAATCTCAGACTCGGTAAGGCGCGCGCCTTCGGGAATGATTCCCCTTGAACGGGCATGATGCAGAATGCGCTCGTGATCGAGGCCCGCGCCATCATCGGAAATCTGCACGACGATGTTGCCGGAATCGTGGAAGGCTTGCAGAACGATTTTGCCGCTGGGGTCTTTTCCCAAGGCGCGGCGAACTTCCGGCATTTCCAGGCCGTGATCCACGGAATTCCGGATCATGTGCATGAGCGGGTCATGAATATGTTCGAGGATAGTGGTATCGACCTCGACGTCTTCGCCAACGACAAGCATGCGCGCCAGTTTTCCGCTCTTTCGCGCGGCGTCGCGCACGCTGCGAGCGAAGCGGTGGAATGTGGGACCGACCGGGACCATGCGAATCTTCATCACCAGCTCTTGCAACTCGAGGAATAAAGCTTCCAATCCGTGATGGGATTCAAGAAGTTCGCGCCCGCTAGCTTCCAGGCTGGTTTTTTCTTCAAGCATTCGCCGCTGGCGGCCCTGGGCTATAGCAAACTCAACAGTCAGGTTCAGCATGCGGTCGAGCTTGCCAACGTCGACGCGAAGATTTTGAACGGTAGCCTTCGATGTAGCCGTGCCTATAGATGATTCTGCGAAGGAGGAGGCTGAACTCTCTTGCGCTGCTGGCGTTCCGACAGCCTTGAATTCAGAGGCCAGCTCGGCAAGCCGGACGCTCAGTGCCTCGTGCTCTGGAGGAAGACTTTCTTTCCCGTCGACCGCGCGCTTGGCCATTTGGCGGAGGGCATCCACGGCCTGAAGCAAGATATTGATCACTTCCTGGGACAGGGCGATGGTGTGGTTGCGGCAAAGATCCAGCAGATCTTCAACATTGTGGAGGAATCGCGCGAGAGCGTCGAACTCCAGCAACGAAGCGTTGCCCTTGATGGTGTGCGCCGCGCGGAACAAAGAGGAAATCAGCTCGCGGTCTTCCGGGTGGGTCTCCAGCGCCAGGAGCGATTGCTCCATTTGCGCGAGGCATTCCTCGGTCTCTTCGCGGAACGATTGCAACAGCATTTCTCGATTAATTTCCATTATTCCCCTACAAAACTCTGATTACCGCATCGCCTGTGTCTGTGCGGAACACAATGCGTTGCCCCCGGTCCACGCCAACAGCAGTGGAAACGACGGGGATCTGCGCTTTCGCAAGGATTTCCAGAGCGATTTCAACGTTGCGGCTTCCAATGTGCTGCTCCTTGTGCGAATTCGGTTCGCGCAAGGAATCGAACAAACAGCCTCCGCCAAACACTTTTGCGCGAAGTTGTGGGCGATTTGCGCCGGCTTCGAGAAGCTTTTGCAGCAATATGGAAATAGCCACGCTGCCGTAGCGCGGGGACGGCACGCCTCGTCCATCCCAACTGGGCAGCATGTAGTGGGTGGCGCCGCCGATGGCGTTAACGGGATCCCAGATGCATACGCCAACACAAGAACCGAGAATTAGAGCGATCGATTTCGGCTGGGTAGAGACGAAAACCTGACCGGCATGAAGAAAGTGCGAATTCGATGAAGCTGCATCGTTCGTCTCGGAGGACACCGTGACGGCGACAACGGGCGGTGCATTTTTAGCCGACGGATGCTGCCTCATGGCGAAACCTGTCTGCCCTGCAATCGCTGATACTGGATCGCAACTGCCGCGTAGGTTTCGAGAAATTTGAACAATTCGTAGTCCGACCATTCCAGCCCATTCTTTTGCGGGAGTAGACCAAAAATGGCGATAACGCCGACGATTTCCCGGCTGCATTTGAGAATTACGCAGGCCGTCAAGTTCCTCTCGAAGGGCAGCAGGGCGGCTTCTGGTTGACGCTCCTGAAATTGGCTCATCCCCTGCTGCACCGCCCGCCCGAACATACCGGCACCGCACAGGAAAGGCTTGAGGGCGTCTGCTTCGACACCCAACGACCAGGCCAAGGAAAAGTCCTGCCTGGAGGGATGAAAATCAAAAACGGCAATCTCTTCGGAGCCAATCAGATTGGCGATGATTTCAGCAATGGCGTCAAAAACGTCGCCTGCTTCGATGCTCTGAATAAGCCGCGCGCTGGCGGCGTTGAGGCGCATGAGGAGGAAATGATTCCGTTCAATCTGTTCGCGCAAGGAGAGCTGCTGCACCCGCAGGCGGAGCTCTTCCGTTCCGGCGTGCATCGAGGAATCCGTTTCAGCAGCTTGGATTCGGCATCCCTCCTTAATCGGGGGACGGTTTCCATCTCCTGTGCCTATCATATTTTCCTCTCGCTACTTCTGAGTGAGTCGCGCATTGGGTTGCTCTTTCCGAATTACTCGCCGAGGTACGCTTTCAACAGATCGAGAAGCTCGACGTCATTCACGGGTTTTGTAAGATAGTCGCTGCATCCGCTGGCGTATCCCTCTTGCACATACTGTTCTTCGCCGCGAGTGGTGAGCAGGATGACGGGAATTCTCTCCGTCTCTTTGTCCTTTTTCAGAACGCGGCATGCCTCGAGTCCGGTCATGCGCGGCATCACGATATCCATGAGAATCAGGTCCGGCTTTTCCCTCTTTGCTCTTTCGACGGCTTCTTTCCCATCAACTGCGCTAATGAGCACGTAATTTGATTTCTGACTGAAGATCATCCGGTTCACCAGCCGCGCGGTGCAGGAATCATCCACGAGTAGAATTTTCTTGGTCGACATCACACTTTCTCCCTTTTGCGTTACCGAATTACGAAGGCGGTCCTTCCATCCATGTTCGGATTGTCAGGAAAAGACCCTACGGACCTCTTCCATGAGCCCTTCCGGCATCTGGCTTTTTTGCACGAAGCCGTCCGCACCACACTGCAGGCAGACGGTTCGGAGCGAAGCACCATTCAATTCCGTGAAAATCAAGATGCGCAATCCCGGAAACGACTTGCGCAACTGCGTTGCGGCCTCAAGCCCGGTCATTTGAGGCATGCTAAGGTCCGTAAGCACCAGGTCCGGCCGAAAGCGTTCGGCTAGGTGCAGAACGCCCAAACCATCACTAGCAGTCCCGACGATTTCAAACCGTCCCTCGAACTCGAGGTAGGCGCAAACCGCCTTCAGGGCTGTTCGCGAATCATCCGCGACGACCACACGAATCTTGCGATCGCTGTCCTTCATCGCACACTCCGGGGGGACTTTGCGTGCTCAGTCTGTGTGACAGTGTGCATTTTCGGGAACCCGAAAGAAATTCGGGAGAATCCCTAGGGAATTGCATGTAGAGACGGGCAGCCGTAATTAGCTTTGATTAATGCGATTGCGAACTGTGTGCCGACAAGAAGACGAACAGAAGGTTACGCGCAAGAAAGTGACATGCCTGGATCGAATGCACGCGACGAAATAAGAAGAAGGCGGAACCTTCAATCTGGCTTCCGCCTTCTGCGCTTTCAACAAATTAATTCTCAACGCGTATGCTATTGCAGCGCGGCCAATGCGTTGATCCTGCCGTGGCCGGACTGCGGGTCGGCACCGGGCTTGAGGATGTCATCGGCGGACTGCTCGATGAGTGTCCGCAACTGAGACGGATTCATGTGCCCGAATTTGCCTACGATCAAAGCGGCGAGCCCTGAGACGTGCGGCGCCGCCATGGAAGTGCCGGTCGCGAAGAAGTACCGATTGCTGTTTCCCAACTTCCCGCCGGGGCTCAGCACGAAGTCAAAGACAAAGCAGGGGGTGTTAGCTATGGGACCAACATGGCATACGGCTGTGGTGGGAGTGAAGACCGCATCGCCGCCTGGCGCCGCAACGTTGATTACTGACTGCCCGAAGTTGCTGTAAGACGCCAACCGGTCGAAGACGGCTGGGGAACCGAACCCGAACGCCCCAAACCCGATCGGTCCCGTGGCAGAAACCGCCATACCGTTGCCCGACTGCGCCGGGATCGAAAAAAAACGGCTGTTCAAGTCAACCCCATCGTTGCCAGCAGCACTAACCACGAGGGCGCCACGGGCTTCCGCGTGATTCACCTCGCGATTCAAAGCCGCGAGAAGGGGCCCGTCGCCGCCGCCGCCCGCGTTTCTACGATCAAAGGTCGCGCCCAAGCTCATATTGATGACGTCCGAATGGACGGAGGGACCGGAAGCATACTCGATTCCTGCGATCAAGGATGCGAAGGAACCGGTGCCGGAATCTTTCAGAACTTTGACCGCCACAAGTTCGGCGTTCGGAGCGACGCCCTGCGTACCGATGCCGTTTATGGGAGCGGCCACAATCCCGGAGACGTGA
>DASQYT010000111.1:0-7344 GCA_035639075.1 Candidatus Elarobacter sp. | reverse complement strand
GCGCCCAGCCGTAATCCTGTGCGCGGCCAAAGAGGTACAACTGGCTCATCGGCATGGTCAAATAAGCTTCTTTCGAAAGACTGCCGATGATGCCGTGGAGAACGGTCTCCCTGACGTCAGCGTCGACTTTCACCCAGCCCGCCGTAGTGAAGACGCGCTGCATGGCGGCTTCGGAGCCAAGGACCAGGAAATTCACCATGTCGCCGACGTTGCCTTGCTTGTCGCCAACGCGGCGGGGAATTTTCGAAAACAGATTGTTGTCGATGCCCGGCAACGAACTGACTTGCCGGGCAACCACGCGCGCGGTGCCGCCTTCGGGCGTGTAAACCTCAATGCGTACGGCATAAGTCCCGTCGCCAGTGTCGTCGGCTGCCTGATTGATGCCGACAGAAAACCGGCCCGAGACAGGCGCGGCGACATCGCGGCGCGCGCCAACCAGGAAAGGCTGGGCGGTGTCTTTATCGCCGATGCGTCCGATCAACGTGCCGCGACCCGCTTCATTAAAGGGCAAGACACGGAGAAGGTCCTTGAAGCTTCGCGGAAGGCCCTCAGGACCATTGTCTTCCTTCGCGTCGACGTAGCGGAGCTTGCCGGTCGCGGTGATAAGCAGGTGTTCGCCGGCCTGAATGTCGATGCCGGTGTCGATCCAGGATTGTTCACCGGTCAGCTGGACTTCCTGCGAAAGACGCTTTTTCCCCTGCGGAATTTGCGCGGCGGCGGAGTTCTGGGATTCTCGCTTGGTAGGCGACTGCGTGGCGTTCTCGCGGACCAGTTGTGCGAGTAATGTGCCTGGGAAAGCTGCTGCAGCCAGGGAAAGTCCGAGAACAAATGCCAGTTTTCTCATGAGAGGTCGAACCATGAGGCGGCCATGCCGCGTGGGCTGAGGAAGCATCTCCACTGTTAGCAGATGCCCCGCGAAGGCGCAAGCGTTGTCCAGATTGAGCGAGTGATTTCAGTGTGAAAATGAGCAAAAATGGACATGCCGGGGCATCTGAGGGTTCGCGGAGCAGGGCGGGATTCCTTGACGGAGTGTGTAGGGGGCTTGTAGATTGGCAATATGCCGGTAGAATTGTGAGAGGACATAACCGCTCCAGATATGCCCTTCCATGCGGAGAACCGCGACGCGCAGAAATAGAATCAGCGACTGGCCCGAGTGAGGACTGCGGCAAGAGGCATGAAAGAACTTCAAAGACCGATCGTACTGGTTGGATTGTGCTTGGCATTCGTTTTGCCCGCGGCTGCGCAAGCACCGTCGCCGGTTCCCGCACAAGTGCAATCACCAGCTCCGCCAGCGGCCCAGGGGCCCGCCCCGCGGCCGCGCACACGGACCGCTCCGCCCAGCACCGTGAGCGTTGACGGCAGCGAAGCAATGTTCACAACCATGTGCGCGCTGGTCGCAGCCGGTTTTGAATCGAACGTCAGCTCCGACAATTGGACGGCGTTCCGCGCGCAGATGCGAGAGCGCTTGCGCCAGCAACAAGGTCCCGCGGTGGACGCCGTGCGGGAATTCTATCACCACCACGAATTGCGGGATCCCGGTGCGACTCTTTCGAGGTATCTGTGGTTTGGCCTGGTGTCCGGACCTGCGCCTGCGTTTCAACCAATTTTGGGGCGCGATGAACTGCCGCCGGAAGTCATTGCGCTCGAAGGATTCAGCGAAATCCTTTCGAGCTACTATCAGGAACAGAAAATCGGGCAACTTTGGCGGCAAGTCCAGCCGGTTTATAACCGCGAAGTCGAGCGGCTTCATGACCCGCTTTCGCAGATTGTTTTCGTCGCGTCGGCATATCTGCGTGAAATCCTCGAACCGTCCGGGCCGCGTACATTTGCAGTTGTCGTCGAGCCCTTGGTAGGGCGGATCACCAACGTCAGAAATTTTGGCGATCACTATGCGCTGGTGCTGAGCGGAGGAGAAGAAATTCCGGCCGACGTGATTCGTCACGCGTTTCTGCATTTCATGCTAGACCCTTTGCCCCTGATGTATCCGCACGTGACGGCGGTGAAGCGCCCGTTGTTCGAGAAGGCCGCCACCGCCCCGCGCCTTGCGCCTGAATTGAAAGATGACTATGCCTCATACTTTGTGGAATGCACTGTCCGCGCCGTGGAACTGAAGCTCAAACGCATTTCCCCTGGCGAACGTGAAGCCGCTATGAATCGAGACGATGAGGACGGTTACGTTCTGGTGAAACCGCTCTTCGCGGCGTTGCCCAAATTCGAGAATTCCGAGCCGTCGATGAAGCTGTTTTTTCAGGATTTGGTGAGAGCCATCGATACTGGAGCTGAGGCCAGACGGTTGGCGACCGTAAAATTCGCTCCGGCAGAGACTGCCAAGGCAGAGGACGAAGCGGCAAGGGAAGAATTAGCAGGCAGGAGAAGCGCAGCGCCGACGACGGTGCCGAATGATGCGGAAGTTATTACTGCGCTGACAGAAGGGGAGCGGCGCATCGCGGAGAAAAACCCGCGCGCGGCGGAAGCCTCGTTTCAAAAAGTTCTGACGAGATATCCGGATCAGGCTCGTGCTTGGTACGGAATCGGCCTGGTGGCGCTGCTGGATCACGATGCGGCCAGAGCCAAGCAGGTCTTCGGACGGCTGACGACCGGGGAACATGCGGCAACCCAGGATCCTATGGTGTTGGCATGGTCGCATGTTTACCTGGCGCGGATTTATGATGATGAGGGGAATCCGGAAGTAGCAAAAATGGAGTATCAGTCAGTGCTGAACGTGGAGGGCGGGCCGGAACAGGCCAAGCAGGCGGCGCAAAAGGGGCTCGCTGCGGTTGGGAGCGATAAAGCCACAGCGCGACCGTGACCAAATATGATTTCTGCCGGCGGTGTTAGCTGAGAGCGGACATAGCCCTATTCACGAAAGCCGGGTGAAGGAATAACGAACGAGGAGAAAAAGCATGAGAATTAACTGGAATGTTTGGCTGAAAACGGTGACCAGTGCGGGATTGCTGGTATGCGCAAACGGGGCCGCAGCGGCAATTTTACATTATGACCAGGCAAGCCAGAGCCAGCCCGCGCCGCAGCAGAGCGACAAACCGAAAACTCCGGATGTTACTCCCCTTACTCTGGACGTTCCGGCTCCGGTGAACGCGGAAGAAGATGCCGCCTTTAAAGCGTTTCAAGCCGTCAACCAGAATGATGCCGCCAAAAAAATCGAAGTCGGTGAGGCATTCCTGGTGAACTACCCTGAGAGCCGTTACAAGTCTCCGGTATACGGGGCTTTGGCTTACGCCTATCTGCAAACTGGAAACACACAGAAGATGCAGGAGTACGGGGAAAAGGAACTGACGATCGCGCCCAACGACGTTTCCACGCTCGCGCTGCTCGGGCAGACGCTGCCTCGGAGCTTGCATGGAAGTGCAGGCTCACCCGAAGCAGTGCAGACGCTGGCCAAGGCGGAGCAATACTCCAAACAGGCCATCGAGATTACTCCCACTCTCCAGAAGCCCGAGAACTTGACCGATGAAGCCTTTACTTCCGCCAAGAATCAGACCTTGGCTATGGCTCACAGCGGGTTGGGATTAGTCTACGTGCGGCGAGGGAAGAACGCCGAGGCGATTCCGGAACTCGAGCAGGCCGTGAAGATCGATCCGAATCCCGACCCGGTAAATTACTACCTGTTGGGAATGGCCAACAAGATCACGTCGCACTTTGACGATGCCGTGGCGGCCTTCAACAAGTGTGCTGCCATGAACGGGCCCATGCAGGGAACCTGTAAAGCCCAGGGGGAAGATGCCAAAAAGCTTGGCGCGACGCAGCTGAGCGCGCCAAAGTAAGCCGCCTCACCGGCGTCGGAATTATGCAAGAAACCATCCGGATCGGGGGCCGCGCGTTTGAGGAGCGTCTAGGTTACAAGTTTTCGGCAGGAGAGCTCCTCGAGAGAGCGCTTACCCATAGCTCGGCAGTCCCCGAATTACGTTCAGCGGGCGTCGAAGAGGCCGTCACTGCCGTGCTTCCCAGGGACAATGAGCGCCTGGAGTTTCTTGGGGATGCCGTTCTCGAGCTACTTGCCAGCGAATACCTCCTGGTAACTTTTCCGGAATGGAGCGAGGGGCAGCTTTCCAAGAGCCGCGCGCGGATCGTGAATGCAAGTTCCCTGGAATCGGCTGCGCGGCGCTTGCGCCTGGGAGAACACTTGCGGTTGGGGCGCGGGGAAGAGAAAACCGGCGGGCGGGAGAAACAGACGCTGCTGGCCGATGCGTTTGAAGCCGTAGTGGCTGCCGTTTACCTCGACGGCGGATTGGGCGCCGCGCGCGAGGTCTTGCGCAGAGTCCTGTTCGAGCAGGCGCTTGAGGAGCGCGGTGAGCGCATCTCGGAGTCCGATCGCAAATCTGCGCTGCAGGAACTTTTGCAGGGCCAGGGGCGATCACCGGCGGAATATCGCCTGGCCGGAGAAAGCGGCCCCGACCACCAGAAAATTTTCCAGATAGAGGTTTGGATTGACGGGGAGTACATGGCCACTGGCGAGGGCAGTACAAAAAAAGAGGCGGAGCAGCGCGCGGCGCGAAGCGCTTTGGATCAACTCAAAAGCTGGCAAGCGAAAGGCTGAGACGAAATGCCGGAACAGACCGTAGCCGAGATCGAAAAACAGGCGCCCGTAGAAAGGCGGGAGCACCGCGCGGACCAGACCACGATTTCCGAATACCTGGAGTCTCTGCTGGTAACGGTGATTCTGGCCCTCTTCGGGACAAGTTTCATCGTACAGGCTTTCAAGATTCCGTCAGCCTCGATGGAAGGCACGCTGCTCATCGGCGACCACTTGCTGGTGAACAAGTTTATTTTCGGCGGGACCGGGGCTTGGTATGAAAAAGTGCTGCCCTATCGTCAACTGAAACGCGGCGACATCATTGTTTTCAAATACCCTTATGCTGAACATCAGCATTACGTGAAACGAGTGATCGGCTTGCCGGGGGATCATTTGAAGCTTGTCGACCAGGAGATGTTCATCAACGGAAAGCCGCTGCCAGAGCCATATGTCGTGCACGATTCCACCGCCCTCTATGATCCTCTGAACTACAACTTCCCGATGCCCGCCAGCCGTTTCATCACTTCCGCGACGAAGCCGGAAGTGGCCAACTGGCTGGCACATGAAATGCGGAAATACGTGCGCGGGGATGAAATCGTCGTGCCAGCCGGAAAATACTTTGCCATGGGAGACAATCGCGACCGCAGTGAGGACAGCCGGTATTGGGGATTCGTTGATCGTGACGCCATCATGGGCCGGCCGTTCTTGATTTACTGGTCGGTGGACGCGCAGAGCGCCGACTACAGTGGAGAAAGCACGTATTGGTCAAGACTGATAAGCGTTTTTGAAACACTCGTGCACTTGCCGTCTAGGACGCGTTGGAGCCGCATGCTCCATACCGTGCACTAGAAATTTGATGCCGGGATTGAAAGGTGGCGACGTCAAGCGCACTTTTGATTTGTTCAGAGGACACGCACGCCTCTACCTTTTTACGAACTAGTCTGCGAAACTTCCCAGCGGCATGAACAAGCTGCAAAAGTGGTGGAAACTTGCGCTGGCGATTGTCTCCACCGTCATCGCCTTGCAAGTCGGGGTGTCTCTGCTTGTCCGGACTCATCGCGGCCATGCTTACCTGGTGGCACACCTGGAAAGAGCGTTTGGCCGGCAAGTGGAAGTCGAAGGCTTTGACGCGCGGATTCTGCCGAGCCCGCAACTGGATGCCAACGGCGTAACGGTTGGAGAGGACCCCACTTTCAGCCACGAATACTTCCTTCGCGCCGAAAACCTGAGCGCCAATCTCCGTTTGATGGGCTTGCTGCGAGGCCATTTTGAATTTGGCACCTTGTCTCTCAATAAACCGAGCTTGATTCTGGTGCGGAACTCGCAGGGCCGTTGGAATCTGGAGAAGTGGCTCCCGCCTGCAAAGACAATTCCGTCGCAAAACGCGCGTGTTTACGGGCCGGCCTCGCCCGTGGCCCCGGTGAACCGCTTGGAAAAAATCGAATTCGATGAAGGGCGTATCAATTTCAAGACTGGGGACGACAAGTTGCCCTTTGCGTTTACAGGCGTTTCAGGGAGTGTCGAGCAGATTTTGCCAGGGCGCTGGCAATTGCAACTTGCTGCCCAGCCATGGCGCAGTGGCGTTTCCCTGCAATCTGCGGGAACGATGAAAGTGCTTGGCGACGTGGCGGGAACTTCGGCGCGATTGCAGCCTGCGGGAATCACGCTGCACTGGAGCGCTGCGTCGCTTGCGGACGTTCTTCGCCTCTTCCGCGGTCAGGATTATGGTGTCCGCGGCACGTTCGCGCTGGACGCCACAGCGAAGAGCGGCACGACGAAGGAGGATTTGCCGGGAGACTGGAGTTTTTCAATTCAGGGACGCAGCGGCCAAATCCATCGCTGGGATTTGGCGGAACGCGCTGATAATCCTCGGCTGAATCTCAAAGTCAATGGACGTTGGAACATCGGTTCAGGGAGCTTGGCCGCCGAAGAACTCGTCGTCGAGGGTCCGAGATCGAATCTCCGCGGACAGTTTCGTATCACTGGCGGAAACGCACACTCGATGGAGTGGCGATTGGATTCGCTTGGCATACAGGCGTCGGACTTGTTGGCCTGGTATCGCGCGTTTCATCCGGAGGTCGTGGAGGGAGCGACTGCGGAACAATATTTCACGGGCGGCATGATTGTACGCGGCTGGCCGTTGTCGCTGGAATCGGCGGCGCTTTCAAGCAGCGGAGGAGTCGTAAAAGTGCCGGGCCTGACCCAGCCCGTGCGAATCGGCCCCTTGAACGGCGGGCGCGAACGAGGCGCGCTGACAATTGGGCCAGTGCGTGTTGCGCTCGGAGGCGAAGTTCGCGACGTAATGGCCCCGAAGCGCCGCAGGGTGGCGCTCGCGATGGAAAACGCCGCGGACCTGACTTTCACGCACGAGTTAAACACACATGCAGGAAGCATCAGTATCGAAGGCAACTTTCTCAAGGTGGAAGATTTCCTCAAGCTATCCTCGGCGTTTGGGTGCCAGCTCAATCGTGGCTGGGAATTGACGGGGCAAGCGACCGCCGTTACCAAGTGGGAATGGAACCAACCTTTCACCGGCAGGTGGAATGGCCGTGTTGGTTTCAACAAAGCAAATCTAACTGTCGCGGGGTTGAACCAGCCACTGAAAATCTCCGAAAGCGCGCTGGATTGGGCCGACGGGCGGCGCATCGTGCGCGTGATGCGTGTCGAAGGGTTTGGCGGCATGTGGACAGGCAATATCGAGGAACCCGCACGGACCGATGAGGACAGCGGCCCGAAGTGGATTTTTCATTTGCGCGCGAACCAGTTGAACGCGGCAGACCTTGACCGCTGGGTTGGACCACGGGCACGTCCAA
>DASQYT010000110.1:0-7566 GCA_035639075.1 Candidatus Elarobacter sp. | reverse complement strand
GCCGGCACCCAGCGTGGAAGCAAGATGTTCGGCAATTTTCTTGGAAACGCCGCCGGCTACGGGATAGAAACCTATCTTGGAATCGCCCTGATCGTCGTAGCGGAAATAGACGCCGCTGTTGTCCGGAGCCCATTGGGGGTCTTGGATATCGCGATCGAGTTTGTCCGACAGGGAATGCGAATTGGTGCCATCGCGGTTCATCAGGTAGAGCTTGGTGGTTTGATGGCCCTGGTAGCGGTCATCGTAGCCGGTGTAGGCGATGAGTTTTCCGTCGGGAGACACAGCGGGAGAATTGTCCGGCCCTTTGCGATTGGTGAGAGGGCGAAGGGAGCCGTCAGCGACGCTGAACTCATAGACTTCGTCGTCAGAATACTCGTGATCGGATTCGGGATGGCGGTTGACGGAGACGATCAGATACTTGCCATCAGGCGTCCAGGACGCGCGCGAGGGGCCAAATTCGTTGCCGCCATTGGGGAAATTTCCGTTGGAGACCTGGCGCGGGGCGCCGCCTTCGCTGTCAATGACAAAAATCTGCATGAAGCCGGGCTTGAGATAACCCGCACCGTTGAAGCGATAAACCAAGCGATTGTAGGCGGCGGGAGGGTCAGCCCATTTCGCGCCGGAAGGAGGAGCGGGCAGATCGGCGATGTGCGGGCCTTTGCCAAGAACGAGGGAGGAGAAAGAGAGCATTTTTCCGTCGGGCGACCAAGCGATGGCGTCGGGGGCTTGATCGAGATTGGTGATGCGCGCGGTCTGGCCGGTGTCCATCCAGCGAATGTAGAGCTGTTGTTTCCCGTCGGCGTCGGAAAGATAGGCAAGGCGCATGCCGTCCGGGGACCAGCGCGGAGAAGCGTCACTGCGGTTGCCAGTGGTGAGCGGGCGATGGTCGGTTCCGTCGGTATTAATGATCCAGAGATTCGAATAGCGCTTGTCGGTCATGGGATCGGCGAAGCGGCGCACATAGACGATGCGCTTGCCGTCAGGAGAAATTTGCGGGTCGGTGGGAAGCTGAATCTGGAACTCATCCATGGCGCTAAGTTTGTGAGAAGCATCCTGCGCCAAGAGGTTTGGGTTGGAAGCAAGAATCAGGGTTGCAGTGAGAAGAGCGGCGACGATGCGCGCTTTGCGTGTCATGGGAAAAGAGCCTCCTCGCGTGGCGAGTTAACAACGCGAATGGCGGGATGTCAAGGTGATGGAAGGCTGAAACTGGGACGTGGGGCGACGAACCTCACGCCGAAGCAGCAGCAATTGGCAGGTAATAATACAGGTCAAGAGCGGGCGGTTTGATGCCTTGAGTGCGCAGGAGGACGGTCACCTGGGAGGTGTGGCGCATCTCGTGAAACATCACGTTCCACAGCAATCCATCCACGGTGAAGCGCTGCCCCGGCCTGTCGTGCACGGTCACAACCCGTTTCAACTCGCCGTCATTGAGTGTAGAGAGGTAAGCGAGGGTGCTCTGCTCGACAAGGCGCCAGTAGTCCAGCAGCATTTCGAGCGGAGAACCCCCAAAAACAGGGCCGCCCTGGGTATCCTTCAAGGCGGAAATGGTCTGCCGCACTGGCTGTTCGCGCAGGATCTCCTCGCGAATCCAGAAATCCTCCGTGGCGGTTACGTGAAACACGAGATCCTTAATGCACTGAAAGCGGTCGCCGTCCAGCAACTTGCGGGATAGAACCTCGTCCGGCACGCGCTCCAGCGCAGTCCACAAGTTCCGGCGGGCGCGAACGAGGTAATCGTAGGTTTCCGGAATGTTCATTCGTCTTCCCTCAAGGCTCGCTCTGCTAACATACATGACATCGACAGAGGTTCCATGGCACACCAATCCCACGCGGAGACATTGCAATCTTACGCTGCGCTGGCCGAGATTCGCGACAGCCTGCTCGAAACCTACGCGAGCAACGACGCGATGAACCAGCTCCTTCTCGCGCATCTCGACCCGCGTGCGTGGCGCGCCCAGCCGCCGGGTCAAAAAGGCAAAGGCCGGACGATCGCGGCCATCTTCGCGCATCTGCACAACAGCAGACTAACGTGGCTGAGGAATTCAGCGCCACATCTGAAGTGTCCGCCGCCACTCGATCCGCACCGCTGCACCATGAAGCAAACTGCCGCCACGCACCGGAGAAGCGCCGCGCAGTGCCTGCGCATGTTGTCGGATGCTCTCTCGGCAGCTCCAAATCGCCGCGTTGCAAAGTTCCGTCGCGACGGCTATGTGCCCACGTGGCCCGCGGGAGGGACCATGTTCGCTTACATGTTCTCGCACGAAGCGCATCATCGTGGCCAGATCTTGCTGCTGGCCCATCTGCTCGGCTACCGCATCCCCGAGCCAAATATCTGGCCATGGGATAAGCTCTGGAAACAAGCCGGCCTGACCACGCGCCCGCGCTGAGTGGAACCTTCCTGGCCCTTCGTAGCACCGGCATCTCGCCGTTGTTTCTTATCATGGAATCTCCCGCCGCGGCGGTGATTCGGGATGAGCGCTAGACCAAGCCATCGCGAGAATCATGGTGAAGACCAGTGCGTTGGCAGGGATATACAGATTAAAGTCGGCCAGGCTATGCACCAAAATGGCGCCAATACTCCCGATACAAGCGAGCGAAACGGCTTTGTCAAAACGTTCCTCCAACTTTCCGTACCGACGGGCGCTTTGGGCCAAGACCCAGAAGATCGAGCCAAATACCAAGATCGCACCAGGCAGGCCAAGTTCCGTGGCTACTTCCAGGTAATCGCAGTGGGCGTGCTCAACAAGAAGATTGAGGAAGGCAGTTTGAACGGAGGTGTAAGCCACGAAAAAGGACCCGAGCCCAGTTCCGAGGAAGGGATGCTGGCGAATCAACCCTAGCGTGTCATGCCAGATCGAAACGCGGCTCTGACCGCTAAGATTGTATTCCTGGCCCAGAGTTTCGAAACGGCTCATGACAGGATCGCTGCCGATCCACACAACCAGTCCCAGGACGCCGATAAAAGATACTGCAGCGACTGCCGCCCTGGCGCGCGGACCCACGGTCGATGTTCCAGCGAGCGCCAGAATGGCAACGAGTGAAACCAGAGCGGAAATGATTCCCATACGCGAGCGCGACAGGACAAGAGCGGCAAGAATCACGATGGCAAGAAAGAGCCAGAACACGACTGAAACCAGTTCGGTCCGGGAGACAAGTTTGCGGAACGTACCGGCTCTGCCGGAAGTGTTCTTAGATAGAAGGTACGTCCAGCGCAAAGCAAGAACGATGACAAAGGGGAGGATCATTTCCAAAAAACCAGCGAAATGATTGCGGTTGATGTACGTGCCGGTGGCTTCCTCCAAATAGTATTTTTTGACATAGGCGAAAATTTGCTGCCAGCCGGTGAGGTATTGAATGAGGCCATAGAGAGCTTCGAACGCTCCGAGTGACACAAGGGCGAAGACGAGCCGCTTCTTCGCGTTGCGATCGCGGCAGAGGAACAATGTCAGGAAGAAGGCGGTCAGATAGGTAACCAGCAGCAGGAGATGTGAAACTGTTTGGTAGCGCTCCATGCTGATGGTGAAATACGACCCGGAGGGCAGTTCGTCGCGCGCTCGTCCGAACATGGGCGCCAGGGAAACAGGAAGCGGGCAAAGTTGCAGTAGAACCAACGCGACCAAGAGAAGAGGAGTGGCGACGGGAACGTGAAAGGAAGTGTCGCGCGAAAACTGTCTTGAGAGAAGGAAGACAACCCCAAGCCCAAAGATAATCACCTGCGTTACTGCGAAAAACGAAGGGGCTGTGCCGCCAAAGGCTAAAACCGCCACGCACACGGCAACGATGAGGCCGGCTTCAAGCAATCGAAGCATGGAAGGCTCGCAATGGATCAGTCGCTGGCTTTTTGTTGCGGCGGCATCTGGAAATTAGCGGGAACGAAAGTTTCTTGTGGGGGAGAGCCGGCATTGGGACCATACGGGCCATAGCTGTAGTAGCCATTGGTGCGAATATCGACGCTGTTCAGCACCACGCCGATCAAGTTGCCACCCACGCCGCGGATTCCAGCCTGCGCGTGCAAAAGCTGGTCGCGAGGAGTGGCGCCGCTCCTTACGACCAGGAGCACCCCGTTGACCAGCGGGGCAAGGATGCGGCTATCGGCTAACGCCAGCATAGGCGAAGAATCCAGGATTACAAAGCCGTACTCCGCGGAGGCGGAGCGGATCAAAGCTCCCATGCTCTGGGAAGAAAGAAGCTCGGAGGGATTCGGAGGCACAGGGCCGGAAACCAGGAGATCAAGGCCGCGCGAGCCGGAAGGGTGTACAACGGCGCGCCAATCCTGCTGGCCAGTAAGATAGCTCACCAGGCCCAGGCTTCGATCGGTGCCGAACAATTTATGCAAAGAAGGAGAACGCAGATCCGCGTCCACAAGCAAAACCCGATGACCGAGCTGCACCAACGAAATGGCCAGGTTGCAGGCTACGGTGGTTTTGCCGTCGGCGGGCTGCGTGCTTGTGATCAGGAGAGAACTCGGAGGCCGATCTGGAGTTGACAGCAAAACCGAGGTGCGGAGACTGCGAAATGCTTCGCCAAGGGCGGCATGCTGTGTGCCGTCCCGGTCTATAAGGTGCCAGGAAGCGCGCGCGGCCTTGCCTGAGCCGTTTCCATTTCCCGCGAGCGAGAGAGACTTATCCCGCGGGAGGAACCTATGGATGCCAAGGTGATCACCATTTGACGCGGGCACAACCGGAATCAATGCCAGGGAAGGAAGGCCAAGCAACCGCTCGACATCGTCATCGCCCTTGAGCGTATCGTCCATGCGCTCCTGGAAGAGCGCGGCACATATTCCGAGGGCTAAACCAAGAAACACAGCAACAGACAGATTCAAGAGCGTTCGCGGCTTAAATGGTTTGGCAGGCGGCTCGGCGGAATCCACGAGACGGATATTGCTAGCTTTGAGGCCGGCAGAGACGCCCGCCTCTTTTAACTGTTGCAGCAGTCCTTCGTAGAGCTGCTTGTTCGTGTCGACCTCGCGTTTCAGAATGTTGTACTGGACTGATTTTTCGGCGATCAGGTTTACCTGCTTTAGCTGGCCGTCCACGGCCTGATGGACCAGGTCCTCACGGCGGACCGCGGCGGAGTAATCGTTGGCGATACGATCGGCGGCGCGCTGACGCTCCTCCCGAAGCGAGGATTCGATTTCGTCGATCTGGCTCTGAATTTCTTTGACGCGAGGATAATCGGGACTGAACGTCGTCGACAACTGGGCATGCTCGCGTTTGAGCTCCGCGAGACGTTCGCTCAAATCCTGAATCAGCTTGTTCTCGAAAACTCCAGGCAAGGCTCCGAACTCGCCTGTTTGAACCAAGCGGTAGAGCGCTTCCTTTTCGTATCGCTCGGATTGCGCTTTGGTCAGCTGTTCCTGGAGCTGCTGCAGCCGCTCGTTTGCGACGTTCTGACTGGCACCCTTGTCCGTTTCAAGGAAGACCAGGCCATTGCGCCGCGCGTAGCTTTGGAGATCATCTTCGGATTTTTCCAATTTCGCCTTCACGCCCACCAGTTGCTGCGAAAGCCAGTCCGCGGCTCTTTGTGTGGCTTGCCACCGTGCTTCCAGACTCTGATCGACATAATCCGAGGCAAGAGTATTGACAACGCGCGCGGCAAGTTCCGGATCGCGCGAGTCAAATCGAACAGCTACAAGGCGGCTGCGATTGACGGGATCGATGGTCAAGCGATCCTGAAACCGCTCAAGGACTCGCTGGGACAGCTCCCGATCAGGGGCTTCGGGCGTGGGACCGATTGCAAAGGTGCGAGGCGGGGGAGATTTTTTCTTCCTTGGCCAAAATTGCCACCACTTGGGAGAGTTGAATTCGTGGAGGGTTTCCAGTTGAAGCTGGTCGATCACCCGGCGCGCCAGGCTTTCGCTGGCCAGAATGCTGTATTGCGTCCTCAAGTAGGCATCGGACACAGCGTCGAGTTCATACATTTCCTTGATCGTCGGGATGTCCGGATTTTCTTTCTGAATCTCCAGCAGGACTTGAGCCCGATAGACAGGCTTTTGTTTGAGGGTGGCGATGAGAATGCCAGTAAACAGAATGAAAAAGACGACGAGGATTGTGGGCAGCCGCTTGCGAAGGATGCGGCCATAGCTGCGGAGGTCGAGCGCCTCGCCAGGTTCCAGGATTTCGTAGGAATCAGGCAGCTCCAGGACGCGGCTATCGAGAGCGCCGGGCCCACGCCGATCAAGCCGATGGCCGCGGCTATAAAGCTCGACTTGATTTTGGTCGTCCATATCCTTACCAATGGAAAATAAGCAGACCGGTGAGCGTTTGCGCTGCGGCTTCCACTCCCCGGGTCATGGTAGTCTTCGCAGCGCTGTTAGGTACGAAGACGATGTCCTTTGGACCGAGAAAGGGGTCCGGAGCCTTGCCCGCCAGGATTTTGCCCAAGTTGATCGGAGTCTCCTTTCGTTCACCACTCTGTTGGTCTGTGCGGATAATTCGCGCGTTGCCCTTTGAAGCGGTGGGAGTGAGTCCTTCGCTCAAAGCCAAGGCTTGAAGGACGGAGATTTTTTCATTTGATTTCAAGACGAATCCGCCGGGTTTGCGAACTTCACCAATCACGTAAACGACGCCTGCGCGAGTGACCTTAACGATGTCGCCCGGATGAACCAAGGGATTGCTGCGAGAATCAGCCGACTCCAGAAGATCTTTCAAGTTCACCTGCACGGCACCTTCTGGCGCAGCGCGATTGTCGTTGAGGGGTGAAGACGCGGCGTTCACATCACCGGGGCTTTGCGGGCCGGGGGAAGGTGGATCGGCTACGGCGGCGTGGTCCGCAGGTGGATCCGGCTCCGCGGACAAAGCCGCGCCTCGCAGAATGATGACGGTTTCGCCGGCATCGTCAGCCAAACCTTCTGCGAGAGAGAGAACCTCCAGCAGGGTTTTGCTTCCACGGATCTGGAAAACGCCGGGCCGTCTGACCGCTCCCATCACCGAGACAGGGTGGCTTTGCATCTCGCGCACAAAAACACTCACGTGCGGGTCCTTCATGTAGGTGCGATGAAGAAGTTCCTGGAGGACAAATTCCAATTCGCGAGGAGTCAATCCTGCCGCTCGAACTGAACCAAGCAAGGGCAATGAAATTTCACCGCCTGCCGAGACGCGAACTTCGCGATTCAGCTCCTGGGCTTCGAAGACGTTGATATTGAGGACATCTTCAGGGCCGATGCGGTATTCCTGGGCGCTCATCGCCGGGGTGGATGGATTGGAATCCAGCAGCTCCTTCAGGCGGTGATTCCAATCCCCGGCAGTTTCCAAGTTTGGCTGAGGCGCAGTTTGGTTCTGACTGGCCGATTGCGGTGACGAGTGAGCTTCCTGGGAGCCTTGAGTGGAAATGGCCGGATTGGCGGCGGACAGTAGATTGTGCGGCAGGCAGAGAAAAGTTATGGCGAATGCAAAGACGCCTAGAATCAACCCCTTGGACCGAGTTCTTTCCACTTGGATGGCTCTGACTCCCACTTCGGAACGAGGACCGGACAAATTGAGACTACGAAGCGGGGGCGCGCCAGTCGATAAGGTGCAGCATTGAATTGAAATGCAGGTGAAGACCTGAGGCGGAACGAGCGGAAATT
>DASQYT010000109.1:0-2177 GCA_035639075.1 Candidatus Elarobacter sp. | reverse complement strand
TTCCCGGTCTAATTGGTAATGATAGAGAGTCGGGATAAGGTAGATGCCCTTTGTCTTGAATTGCTGGATATCGTCGTCGGAGAGCTGCACTCCGTGTTCAATCGTATCCACCCCGGCAGCGAGACAGTTATGCAATCCCTTCCCGCCAAACGCGTGACAGGAGACTTTGTGACCTTTGTCGTGGGCCTCTTCAACAAAGGCCTGAACTTCCTCAAGCGTGAATGTAGGAAGGACAACTAATTTTCCGTCCGGTGCAAATGTGAAATCGTAGGCGGCATAAATTTTGATCCAGTCTGTGCCGTTCATGAGCTGTTCGCGGACTGCTTTGCGTGCGTCCCACGGGTTGTCGACTGTCTCCAACATCGATGGCAACGGAATATCGCGGGAGTATCCCTTGGGACGAAATCCTCCGGTTGTCGCGAGGCCCCGTCCAGAAACCTGCAGGCGAGGGCCTTGCACCAGCCCATTGTTGATGGCGGTTCGTAGATCGACGTCTCCGTACATTCCTCCCAGAGTCTTCAGATCGCGCAGCGTCGTGAAGCCGACGTAAAGGTCACGCTGGGCATTGACCAGCGCTTCCAATGTGCGGTACTGCAAAGACTCTTTCAACATCTGCGCATCCAGGTCCGGGCCGCTCGCGAAGATGTGAGTGTGACCGTCGATCAGTCCGGGTAGCACGGTCGCGTTGGTCAGGTCGAGTACATCGGTGCCTGGCGGGATGTGCACTTCACTCGCTGGCCCTACCTGCACGATGCGCGTGCCTTCGACCAGAATGAGTTGTTGCTTGGTGAAAGCGTCCGACTTCCCGTCAAACATACGTCCGGTGCGAATTGCGACTCGCTCATGCGTTCGGGCCTGCGGCGGAGGAAGCGGCGGAGGCGGCGGAGTTTCAGGTTCTTGTTCTTGTGCCGACAAGGAACACAGAGAAAAGCACCAAGCCAGAACTATCGTCGCCCCGATGGGAATCACCTTTCCCGCCAGCCGATTCGCGTCAGACCTCATCGCCCCTCCTAGGATCCCATTTCCGCATGTTTGGGAGCCGCCTTCACCAACATCGTGAGTCCCGAGCCAACCAACGTAATCATGCCCAAATATGTAAATCCTGCCAGAAAACTACCCGTCCTCTTGTTGAGGTATCCCACGATCAGCGGAGCGAAGTATGCCCCAAGGTTGCCGATAGCGTTTACAAAGCCCATTACCGAGCCGACAATTCTTGAGGACAAGGTTTCTGTCGGGATAGCCCAGAACGCGCCCATCGGACCGTAAGCTCCCACGCCGCTCAGTGCGATGAATGCGAAAGCGATCAGTAGCGAATGAGGAATGGTGGCAACTGCGAGCAGGATGCAAGTTCCCCCAAACAACATAGCTCCGGCAGCGTGAAAACGGCGCTCATGCATTTTGTCCGAATGACGAGAGATGACTAGCACCGAGATGGCGCCCACAATAAAAGGAATTGTGTACAGGATTCCCGTCGAGAGACTGCTTAGCGTCCTGAATTTTCCCATGGCGCTGGGCAGCCAAAACAACAGCCCCATCTGTCCGCTAACGAAGCAAAAATAGACAGCTGCCAGCAGAAACACCTGAGGCCGTAACAGCGCGCGAAAATAGGGAATCTTTTCCGATCCTTCCAACTCAGAAGATTCGCGGCGCAAGGTTTCCACCAGGGAAACGCGTTCGCCTTCCGGAAGCCAGGACGCCTGCGAGGGATGGTCTTGAATAAATACAAGCCAAACCGCCAGCCACAAAAAAGGTAACGAGCCTTCGGCGACCAACATCACCCGCCAATTCCAGTGGTCCAAAATCCATCCAGAAAAAGGCGATGCTAATATAACGGCCCCCGGCAAGCACAGCAGCCAAAATGCGTTGGCGCGCGCACGCTCGGAACGGGAAAACCAGTGCGAGAGCAGGATCAAAGTGGCCGGATAAACCCCGCTCTCCGCCACTCCCAGAAGCAACCGGAGCCACAAAAGTTCGTGATAGGTACGGGCCAAGCCGCAGCCGATCGCAAAGAGGGCCCATACAAGCAATAGAACGCTGATAAATTTCTTCGCACTCCAGTGCTTGGCCAGATGCCCTCCGGGAATCTGCAACGCCAGGTAGCCCCAGAAGAAGATGCCCGCGACCGTCCCGGCTTGCTGCGGATCCAAATGGAGGTCCCGGCTGATATGCGGCAAGGC
>DASQYT010000108.1:0-3305 GCA_035639075.1 Candidatus Elarobacter sp. | reverse complement strand
GGGATTAACCTGGCCGGTGCTCGGTGTCACCACCGTGGGGATTTCGTACTCGTTCCGAAACAGAAAGTTGTCCGTGTGATAGAGAATCTTCCCGGTCTCTCGCTCTTCAAAGGTGACCTCGCACTTCATGGTCACCAGCATCGTTGAGGCACGCCCTGTCGCGGTGTCAAACAGCAGAGGCACCGCTTCCAGGCTGAGGACTTTGCCGCGCAGCACGGCATCGCTGTTGGCCGGATCGGACACCACGCGATACGGCGTCTTCACCAGAAACTCATGTACCGTCGCCGCCGTCAATCTCTGCTCGATGCGGTAAATCGTCGTCTTATTTTCCAGCGCGGGCACGGCAATCACGTGGATGCTCTTTGGCAGCGAGTCGCTTCGCCCCGCCACGTGATACCCGCACCCCGCCAATGTCAGCGCCAGAGCCGTGGACATTCCCGCGACCGTCGTCCTTCTGACCTTGAGTTTCATGCGGCGAGTTTCTCCGCCAGTTTCACGGCATTCGCAACCGGAAGCTTAATGTTATCCACCGCTCCCCAACTCCACCATGCTAGCAGTGGACTCTCCTCTGGCAATTCCAAGTGCATTGTGGAATCTCCGACGGAGAGATTTCCCAACGGACCATCCGCGTTTCGCCAAATGTGAAATCCAGCGTTTTGGCAAAGCTGCACTAGTTTCGGTTGCGTTGTCAACGCCGCTGTTTCCACGAGCGCCGCGAACGTATATCCATAGAAAATGGGAGCGTGCACCACTTGAATGGATGCAAGACCTCCCCACTTCGCCACCAGCGGACTAACTTCCGCGCAAATCCTCCTGCTGATCGACAAAAGATTTTCCCGGCTTGCGGCTCCGTAGCGATTCAGCATCCCGAATGCAACTTGCGTATCGAACACACTTTGACCTGTACTTTGCATCGATAAGAGTTGCGAGGTCTGGCTTTCCAGTTCCTCGATCCCACGGCGGCCCGCCTCCGAAACCGGACGGAAAAAGATCAGCCCCAGGCGAGACAAGCCGACCGCGCTCAGCGCATCCAGAAGCGCAACGGCAACCGTCGCGGGCGCCGAAAGCACCGCGTAATTCAACTCCTTCTCCAGCTTCACTTCCGCTCGAGGATACCAGAGCCTTGTTTCCTTCTCACCGATCGACCCACCGGAGAGATCAATTACCGTCGCTCCTTGAACAGCCCCTAGATTAACCTTCGTGAATTCGGGTGATCCTGTGAAGAAAACCAATCGCGCGCGGTCGAAGCTGCCTTCCTCCACCGGCTGGATCACCGCCGGCTCTCCGCCGGCTTCTGTTAACGTTCCTGCGGCGATTTCCTCATCCACCAGCCGCAAGTCCCATCCTGCAAATCGGCTCTCTTCGAGCAACGACTTCAGCTCCGCTCCCAGCAGCGAAGACGCACCCGCAATCACAATTCGGTTGGATTCCCGTTCAAACGAAGGCATGAATCACGCGGTCCGCGAAACCAGGCGATGACGGATGAATCGCACCAAGTGCAGCGCCACGCCAACTGCCGTGTACGTGCATGCAAGCATGACCAGGGCAATTTCGGAAAACCTTACAATTACTGCAAGCAGGATGAACGCAACAACGATCGACAACGAAGGCAACTTACGTGTCCAGGGAATGTCCTTGAAACTATAATAGCGAATCGTGCTGGTCATCAACGCCCCAAGCCCGGCTGCCAACAAAAACCATACTACCGACCATCGCCAGTCATGCAGCGGTTCCTTGAAGCCATGGACCAACGCCGCGATCATTCCGGCAGCCGCGGGCGTCGGCATTCCTACAAAATACTTCGAACCACCCGGCGCCATTCCCTGCACGTTAAATCGCGCCAGCCGCCACGCGCAGCAAACCAAAAATCCTAGGCAGCACACCCATCCCATATCCGAAAGAAGTTCGCCTCGCTGCGTCCCGGCAATTGCCAGGCTGCGAACTCCCCAAGCGAAAGCCAACACCGCTGGGGCGACACCAAAACTGACCACGTCCGCCAGCGAATCGAACTGCACTCCAAAATCCGTATTCGCTCCCAGCATCCGCGCAAGACGCCCGTCCAGCGAATCAAACAAAATCGCGAGGCCAATCGCCTTAGCCGCCCGGTCAAAATCCGCTGTTGTCCCCATCAGCGCCGCCACCACAGCAAAATAACCGCAAAGCAGATTCGCCGACGTGAACAATGCCGGCACGAGAAACACTCCCCGCCGGAACCTGGCATTCCTGAATCGCCGCTCTTTGAATGGGATGTGGTGCTGTTCAGGATCGCCCATGGTTACGATCGCTTCCCCGCCGCCGTCAGATTTGCGTCCGTTTCTGCCGCGCTCGCCGCATCCAGTTTACCCGCCGTGCGTTTCCCAAGCCAACGCGCGAGCACGCTCGATCCCCCATTCACGTTGTCTCCCACTTTCACCAGGATCTCTGCCTCTTTCGGCACCCACACGTCCACGCGTGACCCAAATCGTACCAGTCCAACGCGCTCTCCACGAGCCACCTTTTCTCCTTCCTTTTTCCAAGAGACAACCCTCCTCGCGATCAGTCCGGCGATCTGCTTGAACACCATCTCGCCAGCTTCCGTTGAGAGGGTGAATACATTTTGTTCATTTTCCAACGAAGCCCGCTCCCGCATCGCCGCCAGGAATTTTCCTGGCCGGTACTCCAGCTTCGTAATCGTCCCAGTAGCCGGCGCCCGGTTCACGTGTACGTTCCATACTGCCAGGAAAATGCTCACGCGCTTTCCCGGCCTTCCCGCGTTCTCTTCGTCTGTAACGACGACCACGCGGCCATCGCCGGGAGACACTACGGCTCCAGGCTCCGAAGGAATCACGCGCTCCGGATCGCGAAAGAAAGAGAAAATAAACAAGGCAAGGAACACCAGCACAGCGGCTGCCGCGTACCAATGCAGCAGGTAGCCAACGCCGCCCAGCGCGAGCGGCGGCACTCCAAAGTAGTAGCCTTCTTTGACCATGCTCCCCGGAGTACACTCCAGCGTTTGTGCGCGCGGCATTCGTTCCGCGAGCACGCATGGTCATTCTACGACAGAATCGCGCGCGATAAAGTCGTTATTGGCTGGAATTGGCCTGCGCGCGTACGATACGCGCGGCAATCCGCTCCATCTCATCTTTACAATGGAGCTTTAACTTTTTTAATTTGATTTCTTCCAAGAGGTCTTCCGAATTCAGGTAGGGCGATCTGGAGATTTTCTGGAGTTCTGCTTCGTATTGCCGGTGCTGCTCTGCCAGACGCTGATACTCGGCGTCTGCTTCGAAGGGTATGTCCCGAGGTAACCGCTGCGCACTTGCCAT
>DASQYT010000107.1:0-2232 GCA_035639075.1 Candidatus Elarobacter sp. | reverse complement strand
CAGCAAAAGCTAGAGCCAGCTCTGAAAATGATCGACGCGGCGCTGCATCTTGCGCCGGATATCGCAGGCGGGCACTTTTTGCGGGGCCGAATATTGGCACAGCTCGGGCGGGAGAATGAGGCGAAAGCGGAGTTCGCGCGGGCGCAGAAGAAACTGGATACTCAATTAGGCAAGGAGCGGGAGTCGCGCGAAAAAAATCGCGTGCCGAATCCGGAGCTGATGCGCGAGCCTGAGCCGTAGGCGCCGGACGTCAGACATTTTCCAGCGGTGGCGCTTGCCAGGGGCCGCGGGATCGCTCGATGGCTTCTGCGACGGCCAGGACTAACTCGTCTTCAAACGGACGGCCGATCACTTGAACGCCGATGGGCAGTCCGTGATTCGAAAGGGCGACGGGGACGGACGCGCCGGGAAAACCAGTCAAGTTCAGCCATTGGGAGAATCGCATGGTGTCGCGGTAACCCGTGCCGGGGAGGTAGTTTCCCTGGCCGTGGCGGAAGGCGGGGCCTGTGGAAACCGGGGAGAGCAAGATGGGCGTGTCCTGCATTTGGCGAAGAACCTCGGCACGGAGAAAATCCCGATCCGCGCAGGCTTTCATGAATTGCTCGAGCGTGATTGGGTTTCCAGAAGTTGCGAAAGCGAGATACTCGCGCAGCATTGGGCTGATCTGATCCTCCTGACCAGCGATGCTGCGACGGAACAAATTGCCGATCGCCGGGCCAAAGAAAAACCACCACAGATCGAGCGCGTGATCGAGGCCGTTCATACGGAAGGGTTCGACGGCGAAGCCTCGGTCGGCGAGCGATTTTGCGGCTCGCTCGACGGCAGCGCGTGTCTCCGGAGTTGCAACGCCAAGGGCGTCGCTTTCGAGAATTCCGATGCGCATGCCGCGAAGTTGAGCCTCGTTGTACGAACGCAAGGGAACTGGAGCGGAGAGTGCGTCGCCGGCGTCCGGTCCGAGCATCACTTCGAAGAGGGAGCGCACGTCTGCGATGGTGCGGGCTATTGGACCGACAACGCCGATCCAGGAAAAAGCGCCGGCGCCTGGCGGAAAATGTCCCGTGGCTGGAACGCGGCCGGGCGTGGGCTTCAGTCCGCAGATTCCACAAAAATGCGCGGGGACGCGAATGGAGCCGCCGCCATCGCTGCCCACGCCACCGGCTGAGCAGCCTGCGGCAATCGCGGCGGCTTCACCCCCGCTCGAGCCACCTGAGGAATGTGCCAAATTCCATGGATTGCTCGTTTTTCTAGTGAGCAGGTTGTCAGTTTCGTAGGCCATCAGAAATTCGGGAGTGTTGGTATTGCCGAGGAGGATAGCGCCCGCGGCTTTCAATCGTGAGACGAGCGGAGCCTCCTGTTTCGCGATGTAGTCTTTGCGGAGAATAGAACCGGCGGAACACGGCCAACCAGCGACATCGATGCAGCTCTTGATGGTGAGCGGGACGCCATGGAGAGGACCGACGTGCGTGCCTTGCGCTACTAGATTCTCCGCTACGCGTGCCTGCCGTCGTGCTCCCTCAGCGTCCAGGTGGACAAAGGCATTCAGTTTCGGCTGCAAATTCTCAATACGTTTTAGGTGAAGTTCAACGATCTCGGCGGGAGAGATCTTCCTGGAACGAACTTGTTGCACAATTTCCGTTAACGAGCCGTAAGGGAAGATGCTCATAGTCGATGCGCGAGAGTAAGCGCACATGCCGCGAAGGTCAAGCGACGACGAGCCACGCGATCGGCGGGCATAATAACGGTTGACGATGCGTTGTGCAGCCGTGAGAATCCTAAAATTGCAGTGGGATGGATCGTAGGCTAAATCCGGGCGTCTCATGCGGACAGGATGAAACATTTTGACACGTTCAACTAACCGCCGGGCAGTGGGGTTGATTTTTGCTTGTTCCATTTTGATTTGCTGCGCGGCGATATTGGTACATTCCAGCGGGCCGTCCGCACAGGAGAAAACTGCGGCGACAAAGAAGTCTGGGGCATCGAACAGCAGTACAGCGGACGCCTATCGCTTGAATACGCTGGGTGTGGCGTATATGAACCAGCAGCGGCCCGCGGATGCGCAAAAATATTTTGAGCAAGCGCTCGAAGCCGATCCGAAATTTGCGGTGGCTCGGTTGAACCTGGGCATTTCGCTCCTCGCGCAGCAAAAGCTGGAGCCCGCTCGCGCGGCGCTAGAAGGGGCAACGCAACAACTTTCTAAAGATGCTTACGCCTGGTACAACCTCGGACTTGTCT
>DASQYT010000106.1:0-4446 GCA_035639075.1 Candidatus Elarobacter sp. | reverse complement strand
CAGGATGTGGACGTTCGCTCAGCGGTTCCCGCGACGGTGCAAATCAGCTTGAAGATTGGGACGGCCGTACAGACTGTGAACGTGGAAGCCAAGGATCTGGTGGAGAATGAATCCACGTTTCACACGGACATCGACCGTGGCTTGTTCGACAGGCTCCCGCTGGAGAGCGCGTCATCGTCAGTGAGCTCACTCGTGACGCTGGCCGCACCGGGCGCGGTAGCGGATTCCAACGGCCTGGTTCACGCCATCGGCGACCATGCGGAAAGTTCGTTTTCGGTCGATGGCCAGCCAGTTACGGACCAGACGAGCAAAGTCTTCTCCAATCAAATCCCGATCGATTCGATTCAATCGCTGGAAGTGATCTCCGGCGCGCCACCCGCTGAATTCGGAGACAAGACCAGCCTGGTCATCAAGGTAACGACGCGCTCGGGTCTCGGCCAGACGAAGCCGGTTGGAAGCGTGCGCGCTTCTTACGGAAGTTTCGGGTCAGCGAACGGGGGCTTTGATGTGGCGTTTGGAGGCCCGAAGTGGGGCAATTTCCTAGCGGCGAATGGCTTGAATACAGGCCGTTTCCTCGATCCACAGGAATTTCAAGTCATCCATTCCAAAGGCAACGAGCAAAACATATTCGACCGCGTGGATTTGCAGCTCAGCGGTTCCGATTCTGTTCATTTGAACGGCGGCTATACGCGTTCCTGGTTCCAGGATCCGAACTCCTTCGATGCCGTGGCATCCGGCCAGGATCAGCGCGCGCAGATCAAAACGTACAACATCGCACCGACCTGGACTCACTTGTTCAGCACCAGCACGTTGCTCAACGTCGGCTTCTTCGCGCGGCACGACCAGTTCAACTACTACCCAAGCGCAAATCCTCTTGCGGACGTTTCCGAGACAGCCACTCAACAACGCAAGCTGACGAACATAGGCCTGCGCAGCGATCTGTCCTACGTCAAGGGCATTCATAACATAAAGTTGGGAGCGACCTTCGAGCACACCCTGCTCACGGAAAATTTCAGCCTGGGACTCACAGACTCCACAATCAATTCGCCGTGCATTACGCAAAACGCCGCCGGGGACTTCGTCGGAGTGGGCGATACCAACTTGACGGATCCATCGCAGTGCACGGCCGCTGGATTTGAGCAAAACGTGGCAACTAACCCAGATGCAACTGCGCCGTTCATCCCGCTCCTGGGGTGCATCGACCTTACGAGACCCACGCCCGCAGCAGGCGACGGCTGTGCGACGCCGCAAAGCACGTTGTTCGGGTTCCGCGGCCGTGGGGACGTTCGCGAGATCGCACTCTACTTGCAGGACACCATCACCAAGGGCAATTGGTCCTTCAATGTGGGTGTGCGCGGCGACTTATACCGAGGCCTCACCAAAGAGTCGCAGATCGAACCGCGCGCCGGCATTTCCTACAACATAAAGCCGAGCAACACGGTTATGCGCGTTTCCTACGCTCGCATCCTCGAGACCCCTTTCAACGAAAACCTGGTGGTCGCGAGCGTGACAGGCAATCCTTTCCTGGACGCGATTTTTGGCGGGTCCTCGGGGCCGATTCGCGCCGGTCAACGCAACGAATTCCATGCGGGACTCCAGCAGGCCTTTGGCCGGTACATCGTCGTTGACGGAGACTACCTGTGGAAGTACACCCACAACGCTTATGACTTCAGCGACCTGCTGAACACGCCGATCTTCTTCCCCATCGGGTGGCACAATTCGAAGATCAGCGGGTTCAATGCGCGTGTCAGCGTGCCCAACTTCCACGGCTTCACGGTCTTGACCGTCATGGGCCATGCCTCCGCTCGCTACTTTCAGCCGCAGGTCGGCGGGTTGGGCACCAGCGACGGACCTGTGTTCCGCATCGATCATGACCAAAACTTCCAGCAAACCACGCATGCGCAATATCAGCCGTGGAAGCGCGGTCCGTGGGTGGCGTTCAACTGGCGCTATAACAGCGGACTGGTGGCCGGCGCGGTTCCTTTTGCCGCGGATACCACAACACCCGTGGATCTCACGGTCCTCTCCGCAGACCAGCAGATGCAGGCTGGGCTCTTCTGCGGAAGCGTTTTCCCGACGCTGAGCGCTCCCTTGGTGACGTGCGCCCCGTCACTCTACGGCTCGACGCGGCTCAGAATACCCGCTCCGGGAACGGAAAATGACGATCACAATCCGCCACGCGTGGCTCCACGCAACCTGTTTGATATGAGCGTGGGCGATGACAACCTATTCCACGGTGACCACTACAAGTGGAGCCTGCGCCTTACCGCCATCAACCTGACGAATAAGACCGCGCTTTACAATTTCTTGTCGACGTTCAGCGGAACGCACTTTGTGACGCCGCGGAGCTACACAGCGGAATTGGGCTTCCACTTCTAGTCATTATCACGAAGAAAGGGCGGGCCGGAGGCTCCGGCTCCGCCCGTTTTTATTTTCAGGAAGCTTTCCTAGGGGAGAGGTTTGAATTACTTCTGCGCGAGATAGGTTTTTGCTTCGGTGAGCTCCGGCCGGTCGGCTCCTGGGCCGCAGATTTCGGCGAGCTTGGCGTAAAACGACTGCGCGTCGCCTGCGTCGCTGGTGGCTTGCGCGGAGCGAGCGGCCCCCAGGAGACCGTCGAAGCGGTTCGGCGAATTCTTCAGAACGATCTTGTATTCGGCAAGGGCCTCGGCGGGACGCTTGAGTTCGAGGAGCATGTCCGCGAGCATTTCGCGCGCGGGGACGCTAACGGATTCGCCGCCATTCTTGTCCTGATGGTCGGCAGCGGCGCGCAATTCCTGAAGAGCTTCGTCAGGGTTCCCCTTCGCGAAGGCCAGCCAGGCTTCGGCTTCGCGGAGGTCCGTGGCTTTTTCGTTCGAGACGCCGTAGCCCTCTTTGCGCGCGCGCTTCTCACGGTCGGCAACGAGCTGCGTCAATTCTTTGACGTCAGTTTCCGCGCCGGTGACATCTCCGCTGCGCGCCGCGCCGATGGCACGCGCCCAATAGACGGTGTCCAGCCAATCTTTGCGAGTCGCCGGAACCGGCAAAGCGGCTGCTTCTTTCCAGCGGTGCAATTCCAAAGCAGTTCGCGCGGTGAAATAAGCGCGATGTTCGGCCTTACTTTCTTCGCTTGCTCCCACCACATGATCGGTGTGCTCGATCACTTCGCGCGCTTTGGCTTCTTGGCCGCTCTGCAAATAGGAGTAGCTCAGGAAGTCCATGGCGTGGGTTTGATAGTGCGATTCGGCGAGGTGCATTTCCGCGGCATGCGCGCCGGAAGTGTTTGCGGCAACGTTCGAAGCGATCGAATCCTGCCACAAGCCAAGGCGCACGAAGATATGCGAAGGCATGTGCAAGGCGTGGGCCGAATCCGGGGCAATGGCCGCGTACCGGCGGGCAGCATCGAGGCCCTGCGCCACGAGTTCAGGGCGATCGGTCGCGTGAATCATGTAATGCGCGATTCCAGGATGATCGGGATATTGCTGCAGCAAGGGCTGGAGAACAGAGATGGCTCTTTTCTGGTGCGCGAGCATGTTGGGTTCGTCGGCGTAAGAAAGAGAAATGAGAGAAAGCGCATAGAAGGCGCCGATCTCCACGTCGCCCGGGGACTGAGCGTATAAGCGCTCCAGGGAATCGGAATAGGCTTTGATGCGTTCGCTATGCGTCAGTTTAGATTTTTTCTGGTAGAAAATCGCAGCCGCTTCGAGGAAGCCTTGTTCACGTGTGCTCGCGGGGTGAAGCTTCTGTGCCTTCTCGATGTCCTTGCGACCTTCCTTCAGTTTCTTGTCATTCGGGAATTCCCAGATCTGGTAGAACCGGGCCATGGCCTTGCCCCATTCGGCCATGGCGCATTTCGGGTCGCGCTTAGCGGCTTCGGTGAAAGTCTGTTCGGACTCCTTGTATTGGAAGGAGTGGAGGAGCGCGACGCCTTTTTCGATCGTGGATTGCACGTCTGCCACGCAGCTCGTGGGGAAATTCACTTTGCCAAGCTGATCGCGCGGCGCGGCAGACACGGTGTCTGCCCGGAGAGCCACGGGTTGAAATGCGAGAACAATGAGTAGCAGCCCGAGAGCTGGGGCGATTTGTCGTGGATGGCGCATGATCCTTCCTCCTGTTGGCTGCAGAGATTTTACTCCCGGCAATTGCCTTTCGCGGAGATAAACCTTTTGGCGATGGAGCGCCGCGGATGTTGGACTCCGCTTTGGCGCGGAGGATACAATGGGCGTGGAGCGGTACTTCGAAGCAAGTGAGGGTGCGAAAGCTGTTTGAACCAATGCAGAATCTCTGAGGTGCTGCGGATAGACAGCCCGTGTGCACGGCCTGTCCCGCTGGCGGGTCACAGCAACTGGCAAGGATGACGCGCGAGCGGGGCAGGAAAGCCTAACGGTTGGCTCGTGGCGCCCACTTTATTCAGAGGTTCACAGCCTAGTTCCCCACGGCCAAGCGGTCCGCTCCATTTTTGTGTTTCTG
>DASQYT010000105.1:0-8096 GCA_035639075.1 Candidatus Elarobacter sp. | reverse complement strand
GTTGTAAAACCTAACCACGCTACGCTGATAAGGGCGAGGTTGGTGGTTCAAGTCCACCCAGGCCCACCAATTTCTTCTCCGGGTGGGCAAACCTAAGTCTTCCCTACCTGTGGGCTCACCGCTCCTCTTTTGGTTGGCTCGCTTTCTTAGCCTCCGTGTCCCCTGGAATCATCATTCCCTGCACTGTATAGTCCGCCGGGACATTGAAAATTGCTGCGTCAGGCTCCGCGCGGCGGATGTCCGTCACTCTGAGAGTCTTTGTCCCGCTCATGGGATCATCTCTCTTAAGAAACACCGTCATATGCAGTTCAGGGGAATACCACTGCTCGGTCACGAGTTGAAGCGGTTGATCGTTGCCCAGTTGACCTACCGGAATCGCGTGCGCGGTTCGGGTCCCGCTGACGCTCACTCCTTCCATGTTTTGCGTGCCAAGGTTCTCCGCGCTGCCACCCGCTACTCCAATCGCGTGAAACTTTTTCTCCGTGTTCGAGTCTCCATTCATTTTTTCCACTGGAGAGGCCGGCATGATCATCTTCATGGCCGTCTTGCTAGCGGGCATGAGGGTCCAATGAGCGCCCGTGGAAGGATCCGACATGATTACCATGTTTCCCAATTCCGCAGACGCGGACGCGGGTAAAGGCAGAGGGAGGGTTATTTCTTGCCGGACCCGGCCCAGGCCGTCACGGTAAAGAGCGCCGCCTGTCTTGCGCGCGATGTGCGTCCCGTCCGCAAGCACTTGATATGTTTCGATCGAGAATTTCGCGGAAAAGGGAAGGTCCTTCACGGCGCCACCCGTGAGCTCCATCTCAATCTCCATGAGCAGTTCCATATCGTTTTGCATTGTTTTGGCAAAGGCCATGCCATCTGTGGCATCTACTGGCCCGGGTGCTTGTAGGGAAGCAGCGGTCTGCGCTTGTGCTTCTATAATAGTTGGATAACTGACGGGCAATAAAGCTGCGATCAAGATGTGAAATGGGGTGACTCGTTTCTTCATGCAGGTTCCTTCCTGAGGGCTTATCTAACGTAATTCGATTCAAGCCGGAATTCAAGACCTGCAGTGACTGGCACGTTGAATAAGAATTTTGCCTGTTTGCTTCGTCAGAATCGGGCTAGCCCCAATCAGATGCAAAAAGGAGTCTAGGGAGTCAAAGCTTTTGGTGCTGCGGCTTGTGCCGGCGGTGGTGTTGGGGCAGCAAACTTAGCATCATCCACCGGAACATTTTGCCGAGTCTGTTCGACCTGAATCGAGAACTGTCCGCCTGGCCGTGCGATCGTCCAGCGGAACGGCACCTTCACACCGTCGGCATCGCGATAATCTGCATAATCAATCTGCGTCGGGTTGCGCCCCAGGGGGGTCTCCGCGTACCGAATCAGCCGCAGCAGCAGCCCTGACTCCTTATCCAGGTACAACCGCAGCGGCGGCTGGCCCGGGGTGTGCCCCACGACCAGATAAGTGTCATGGCCATCGATTTTTTTACCGGGATCAACGCTGAATTTCTCGTACAGCGTCTTCAAGTGTGCAGGAAAATAAAAATCAGCATCGATGCGCGCGGCGGCGTTTTCCGCCGCCGACATCATATGCACGCGTCCCGGCACGCTGAGCCATCCTTGTTTCCCGTCAAACGCCGTGACGCTCTCCCCGCTCTGCAGGCGCATGATCGTAACGCGCTTGTCCGGAGCCCTCGAATAAACCTCGGCTGGAAAATGCTGGCCGCCAAATACAGTAAGCGTTCCCTTTTGCACGCGGCTCGTGATTTTTCGAAGCGCCTCGCTTCCGCCGATAGCCGCAAGATACTTATCTAGCAATTCGTCAGCCGCCGGCAGCGCTGGTTTTGCCTCGCCGGGCTTTTTCTCTTCCCCGCCTGCCCGCCGCGGCTCTTCGTCTGTGATGATGGGGGTGGCCACCGGATCCGCGGAGCCTCGATGGCACGAGTAGCAAGTCACTTCGCGATGGCCCTCGAAATTATCTTTGTTGATCGCGATCATCATGTTGATCATCTTGCGCGCCGTGACTTTGGGTTTCTTATCGTCCTTTTCGTTAGCGTGTGCGACGTGGCAGTACTCGCATTCCACGCCCAGCGAAGCAGCAATGAATTGCATCGAAGGAATCACCTGCTCGGCCGGGATTCCCTTGAGCGCCTGGATATTCTTGAATTCCTCTTCCGCAAGTTTTGGCCCCGCCGGAGCCGTCGCGGCTTTCGACGCGCTCGACTGTGCCCACGCGCCTGCAATCGCCAACAACAAGCACATCAATGTCCCGCACACGGCTAGCCAGAATTTCGCACCATTTCGATTCACGATTTTGACCCTCGCAGATAAATTGACGAAGCCACACGCAGCGCGGTTACAAGAAGCAACTGGGTTTTTACTGAATTGGGGGCAAGATCAGGCGCTGATTTCGCCCCGCTTCGCCAGCGCCGTGATGCGGTCGGCGGCTCGGAACGCCAGGGCTTCGATGGTCATAGTGGGTTGGCCGCGCCCAGAGGTCACCAGGCTGCTGCCGTCGCAAAGGAAAAGATTCTTCACGTCATGCGTGCGGTGATCCGCATTGATAACCGAAGTCTTCGGGTCATTCCCCATTCGGCATGTCCCAAGCAAGTGCACGCCAAATTGCTGTTCCTGAGCCGGAAAACCCCACTTTTTCTGCGCGCCCGCGGCCTCAAAAAGCTCGTGCGCACGCGCGAACATCCAGTTGCCCAGTTTCAAATCATCCGGATGGTCCTTGTACGTCAGGCGCAGCGCCGGCAATCCCCACGCATCCTTCAAATCAGGATCAAGCGAGAAGCTGTTGTTCTCCACCGGCAAAGATGTGCCATGGCAGAAAATTTCCATGGTGCGGTTGAAATCCTGCGCCAACGCCGCCTTGAAGTCTTTTCCCCAGCGCGGTGTTCCGGGCGGAAGCCCGCCGAAAGCAAAAGTTATTGGGGTGAAATCGAAGCGCGCGTCAAGTCCCCCTCCGCCGTAAAAGGCGACTTTTTGCGGATCGAGCTCGTAGAAATCGTGCAGCACGCGGCTGACGGCGTAGCCTTTGTAGTCGTTGAGCGGGTGCTCGAACTGCCCGGTGACAACGCCGCCGCTGTTGAACATCAAATATTTGCCGACGATCCCGCTCGAATTTGCGAGTCCGTTGGGAAATTGTTTATTGGCGGAAAGCAATAGCAGGCGAGGCGTCTCCGCTCCGTTCGCGCATACCACCACTGCCTTGGCCTTCTGCAGATGCACGACGCGCTTCTGGTCGAAGTACACGGCGCCGGTCGCGCGCCCATTGGCGTCCATTTCAATGCGATGAACGTAAGAATTAGGACGAATTTCGCAGCGGCCGGTCTTCTCCGCCACCCGAATAGCGGCAACGAGCGAGCTGGACTTCGCACCCACTTCGCATCCGAAGCCTAGACAGAATCCGCAATTCACGCAGGCGCTTCGTCCCGCCCGCGCCTGAGAAAGGATCGCCATCGGCGCCGGATACGGATGCCAGCCCAGCTTCCGCGCGGCTCGCTCGAAAATCACGCCCGACGATTTCACCGGCAGCGGCGGCATCGGATAAGGTTTCGATCGCGGGGGATCAAACGGGCTTGCGCCGGCTTGCCCGGAAACTCCAATTTCCCATTCCACTTTCGTGTAGTACGGCTCGAGATCGGCGTAGGTGATCGGCCAGTCCATCAGCCCGGCGCCGGGAACCGGTCCCACCTTGCTTCGTTCGATGAAATCAATTTCGTGAAAGCGCCAGAAATTAGCGGTGAAGTGCACGCTCGTCCCGCCCACGCATCGCCCATAGACCAGTGCGCGCTGCTGCTTGGCCTTTTCGTCCGGCGTTTTCCGAACCGTAGTTGGCTGGAGTTTCGGATGGTTGGTGAGCTTGTCTAACACCAGGATTTCGATTTCGTTGTGCGTAAAATCGGCTTCCGTCAGGTAAGGGCCTTGCTCCAGCACGACCACGCGAAATCCGTTGGTCGAAAGTTCCTTGGCCAGGATGCCTCCGGCTGCCCCAGAGCCCACGATCACAAAATCCACTTCGTCGGAATTTTTGTAACGAGGCTGGTCCACCATCATCCCTTGTCCGCTTCTTTCGCCGCTGATTGCCAGCCGGGATAGTCTTTGTCGTAGTAGCCGAACGGGGATTGAAACACATGTTCGCGTTCGCGCCCAATCACCTTCCATCCAACCCCGTCGCGGTTGCCGCCGTACTCGGGGTCGATCAGGAATCCTGCGATCGTGTGCTGGCGGAGTGTCTCAAAAAAATTCTGCGCACCCGGGCGCGCCCGGAAAGCTCTTCGGCCGGCCGGCGCGCTTTCATCGAACGAATGCAAAACCGCGTCCTGCTGTTCCGCCGTCAACCCCGAGAATTTGGAAGCGCCCGGGAACAGCTCACTCACTCTCGCGCGCAATTCGGGCAGCCCTTCGCGGTACGTCGTCTGGTCGTCGGCTCCAAACGTGACCAGCCCATGATCGATGAAATAAACGACACCCGCCTCGCGCGCCCCGGGAGTGTCGTCTGTCGGTATGATTCGCGCGCTGATGGCTTCGACCTCGGCCGCCTCTTCCGGCGTGAAAAATTCAAATTTTGGTGGCCTCGCAGCCCTTGCGGCGTTATGCGCGTGAGTCGCGGCGGACAACAAGGCTGGCCAGTTTGCGGTAACCCACGCGGCGCTGAAACCTGTTCCCGCGCGCAGCAGAAAATTGCGTCGATTAAGCTCGCTCATTGTTTTTGTCGTGTAGTCCCGGACTCTCCGACTGTAGGATGAAGCCGATAGCCCGTCAAGAACAATTGACGCATGCAAATGATCTAAATTCTCCATCCAAATTGGCACGCGCAAACGTCCGTTGGCAGCCAGCCCCTGCCGTTGGAGCAGTCGCGCCCATCCCGAATCCGGTGGCGATTTCGCGTTGTGAGTCTGTTTGGATTTTCTCAATCGTGACAATAGGGACCAAAATTCAAACTCACACAATACGCGATTTCGTGAATCTGCGGTAATTCTGAGACACTATTAGTCGCTTATGGCTACGTTAACCGGGGGAATTGGAACCGGCAGCAAATGGCTGCTTGACAAAATTGTCGGCGTGATCGCCGCTACGGGAATCAATCCCAACCTTCTTACATTTCTTGGATTGGTCGTGAACTTTATCGCCGCCGCTTTTTTTGCCGTGGGCGGATTCTTCACCGGCGCGTTGATTATTTTCTTCGCCGGATTTCTGGACATGCTGGATGGCCAGGTCGCGCGGCGCCAGAACCGCGTCACTGCTTTTGGCGCCTTCTACGATTCCACGTTGGACCGCTACGCGGACATGGCCCTCTACATGGGTCTCTTGGTCTACTATTCCGTGGCTGGCCGCACTCCCTACGTCGTTCTCGCCGCCGTCGCCACTGCCGGCTCCGTCATGGTCAGCTATGCGCGCGCACGCGCCGAGTCCCTCATTCCACTCTGTAAAGCCGGCTTCATGGAGCGCCCCGAGCGCATCGTTCTGCTCATCATCGGTGGAATCTTCAATCGCATGGGGCCGGTCCTCTGGGTGATTGCAGTCGTTTCCACGCTTACCGTTATCCACCGCATCTATTTCACTTGGCAGGAAACCAAGGCCGGCCGCATCCTCCCCGGAATCAAGCTCTCGCTCTAACTCACGCCTCATCCCGTTCTCACAAATAAGGCCCTTCCGAAAGCAAATCAATAACTTACGAAATGCTTTTTTTGTAAGTCCTTTCCTTTGATATTCATACAGAATCATGTGGGGGGGCCATGTGCCGACGAAGGAACCTCTTTGCTGACTAGCCCCGATTTTGCTTAGTGCCTCCGTGCGTCTGTCGGAGATTTTCTTCCACGGGCGTCGCTATGATTTCACGAACGCGTTCGCGCAGCGTCGGCACGTCTTCTTTCGTGAGTCCCTTGGTCTCGATGGTGTCATGCAAATGAACACTAATCTTCGCTGGCCACAGCATCCAGTGGCCCGTCGGGTGATGCTGGAAAGATCCTACGAGGCTCACCGGCACTATCGGAATGCCCAGTTGCTGCGCCACGCGGAACCCGCCATCTTGGAATTGATCCACGTGGCCGTCGCGCGTCCGTTTGGCCTCGGGAAAAATAATCAGGCTGGTGCCCCCACCGACGGCATCCTGCGTCAACCGCCACATGCGTTTCAGATCCGACGGACGCCGCACATTGGGAACCGGCACGTTGCCGAAGCGCTTCATCAGCCAGCCGTACGCCGGAATCTTGAAGTGCGATTCCAGTTCCCACCCGCGCACAAATTGTGGAATGGCGCAGTACAGCATGAACGGGTCGAAAAGATTGACGTGGTTGGACATGAAGAAGCAGGTCCGTTGCGGATCGAAACCGGCCGACCGCACTAATTCCACGCGCGCACCCGACAAAAGAGCGATGCGACGGCAGAAAGTGCGCTGCAACCAATCGTGTTTGCGGGCATCCAGAAAAATTCCCAGGAGCACCAGCGTCGGCGCAACAATGAAAAAATGCAGGATGCTTAGGACCCAAAGAATGGCGCTGCGGATCGCCAGCCAAATTTTTTTCATATGAAGACGTCCACGGTGGCGGGAAGAATGTCGAGCGCCCGGCACTCCACGCTGACAACTTCTCCATCGATCATGACGTCCACGGGCGCGGCTTCCTTGAATTCCACGTGGCGCACCGCACGCCGCGAAGCAAGCGCATGTTTGATATGAGAACCGTCGTAAAGCCGCGGCAATGTGCGCAGCAATCCCAGCCGCCCGATGGGGCCCCAGCGCACAAATTCAATCAATCCGTCAGTGGGATCGGCATCTGGCGCGATCAGCATCGTTCCGCCGGTGTACTTGCTGTTGTTGAACGTCAGGAAAAGAGAGCGCCCTTCGTCCCATTCCGCGTCGTCATCGCAGCGCAGGGCCAGGGAGCGCCGGCGCAACTGCGCCACGCGCACGAACACACCGAGCAAATAGCCAAGGTCGCCGAATGACTTGAACATACGATTCGTCAGCGCGGCAACATCGGCCGTAAACCCCATGCTCAAAAGATTAAAGGAGTAGATTTCGCCGCCAGCATGCGTCAGCCGCAAAAGATCGACAGCGCGCGTTCGGCCTTCGGACAGCGCCTGCATCGAAGCTGCCACTCCGTCCTTTGCAAAATCGCGCAAGAAAGAATTGCCTGTGCCCAGCGGCAGGAATCCCAGGGCGATGCGCTGAACCCCGCTGCGTCCCACAAACACTCCGTTGAGGATTTCGTGTGCCGTGCCGTCGCCACCAACCGCAAGAAAGCGCCGGTAACCTTGTTCGTAGGCTTCACGTGCAAGTTGTACCGCGTGCCCCTGGCCGGTCGAAGCGATGACGTCGACCTTCAGCCCTTTCTCGCGCAAACGTGCGAGCGCAGGCCCCGCGAGTTTCGCAGAGCGGCCGCCGCCGGCGGCGGGGTTGACGATGGCGAAAAATCGGTCCATGGGAAGCGCGAACGAATCCGAAGTTTTAATTTCCGATCCACGCAATCATCTTCAAGCTTGCATCACAAAGGCAGAATCGCAGTGCCGCTGTCGAGCTTCGCGACCCGTTCCGCCAGAACGCTGCGTTTGATCTTGAGTGAAGCCGTACGGGGAAAATCCTCGTCGAGAAGGACAACCCCATGAATACGCTTGTAGTTTATCAGGCGATTGTTGCGCGCGTTGATATCTTGGCGAAGTTCTTCGCCGTACTGGTGTCCCTGCTCGAGGTGGAGCGCCAGCACAAGTTTCTCGCCGGTCATCGAGCGTTTCGGCCAAATGTAGTTGGCGGCGAACACGCAAAATTCTTTCACAGGAAGGCTCTCGAAAACGATTTCGATGTCTTCGGGATAAATATTTTTCCCTTCTTCGGTGACGATCATGTTTTTCTTGCGGCCTGCGAGTTGCAAATGACCCTCGCCGTCAAAGCGGCCGAGGTCGCCGGTCAGAAGCCAGCCGTCGACGATGGTTTCGGCCGTGAGTTCCGGCTCATTCAAGTAGCCGGCCATGACGGTCTTGCTGCGGACACCAACTTCACCGACGCCGTCGGCGGCGGGATTCAAAATGCGCACTTCCATCCCGGGCAGCGGCTTGCCGACAGTGTCCGCGCGAAAGGGTTTCAAATCGTTGACGGTGATCGC
>DASQYT010000104.1:0-4021 GCA_035639075.1 Candidatus Elarobacter sp. | reverse complement strand
CTTCGATCAAGTGCATCGCTACGCGCGCCGTTCGGCCGTTCTTCAGCACCACCGTGGCGTCCTTCACCTCGCCAAGATCTTCCTCGGGCAGCAGCCTCATCCCATAAATCAACGCCAGCTTCGCCATGCCATTCTCCTGACCGTTGCTCAAGCGTAGCCCTCGTTTTCTCGCCGGTCAAATTTGGCGATACAAAGAACGGGCGGGGTTATACTCAGGCATCTGGGATCGCTGCTTGATGCATCGCATCAGGTATCGCGGAGGTTGCCATGAGAGAGTTGCTGCGCCAAGGGTTCCGCCCGAACCTGTTCCTCGCAAGCATTCTGCTGGTAGGCGCGTCTTGCGCGGCTCAGCAGCCCGAAGGCCCGCAATCCGACGCGCCGCCTCCGGTCGCCCCGAAGCCTGCTCCAGCCCAAACGACAGCCTCCAATGAAAAAATCACGGTTCCCTCGGGAACGCGAGTCGGTGTTGTTCTCCAGAATGGCATCTCCACGCGCAGCGCCAAAGCCGGCGACTCCGTCTATCTGCAAACCTCCTTTCCGATTACCGAGAACAACCGCATCGTGATCCCTGTCGGCTCCTATCTTCGAGGCGAATTGCTGGAAGCCAAGCGCCCCGGCCGCGTCAAGGGCCGTGGCGAATTTCGGATGCGCCTCGATACACTGATCCTGCCAAATGGCTACACGGTTGACCTGCGGGCCGCCCCGCGCAGCGCGGATTCTGGCGGCAAGGAAACCATGGATTCGGAAGGTAAAGTCACAGGCGGCGGCAACAAAGGCGAGAAAGCTGGGACGGTCATATCCACAACTACTGCAGGAGCTGGCATAGGCGCCATCGCCACGCGTACCCCGAAAGGCGCAGGCATTGGCGCAGGAATCGGAGCAGCGGCCGGGCTTGCTGCCGTTCTGCTCACTCGCGGACCGGAGGCCGAGCTTCCGCGCGGTTCCACCATGGACGTGGTCCTCGAACACGATCTGTCGTTGGACAGCAGTCAAATCCAATTCAACAATCTGGGACAATTTCAGCCTGTCTACCAACCTCCCGTTCGCCAGCAGCCACCGGAACACTGAGTTAGTTTAAACACCAGCCGTGTTACGACCACAGCGGACGTGTTGAAGAGGTCGTCGTCTCTGGCTGACAGCGACGCCTGCCTTCGATTGCTGTCTCAATCCCCTAAATGAGTCCCGCTAATTTCTGCCCCTGCCAAGTCTTCCCTTCGCCTAGCCGTAACTACTTGCCAGAAAAGGTTTTGCGTAAATACGATCGAAATTCGCACGCTCTTCAAACTTTTTCGACCTTCTGGAGACTGCCATGCATTTCCCTTCGGCGGCCAGGTCAGCCCTTGAGGTGTTCAATGCTCTGCCGACTCCTAATGCGCACTACCATCTACAGTTTGGTTGTTTCAATGGCTCCAGCGATGCGCATTTCTGCGCAGCAACCTTCCTCAACTTCCGCGCCAGCGTCAGCGCTCCCATCGCAAGAACCCACCAACTCAGTCGCTCTCGTTTCAAACGGTACTCAAGTCTCCGTCCCAATCGGCACAAGGGTCCCGCTCTTGCTTCGCAACGGCATCAACACCCGCACCGCCAAAGCCGGCGATTCCGTCTACTTCGAGACTGCCTATCCTATCGCGCGCAACAATCGCATCGTGATTCCAATGGGCTCGTTCGTCCGCGGGCAGATTCTCGAAGCCAAGCGGCCCGGACGGATTCGAGGACGCGGCGAGTTTCGCATCGCCCTCGAGCAGATGACCCTTTCGAACGGCTACACCATCGAATTGAGGGCCACGCCTAGCAGCGTGGATCGCGACGGAAAGGAGGGCGTCACTCCCGAAGGAGTCGTCACTGGTCCTGGTGCCGTCGACAAGGACGTGAAGAGAGTTCTGCTTGCTACGGCCATTGGCGGCCCTGTGGGAGGCTACGCAAGCCTTTTGGCGGGCAGTCCGTCAAGGGCAAGCCTCGTCATTGGGCACGGAGCCGGCGCCACGGCAGGTTTGCTGGCAGTTTTACTCACACGCGGTCCGGAAGCGGAGCTGCCGCGCGGCACGACGTTGGATGTCATCCTCGACCATGCGCTCCTGCTGGACGCCGAACATTTACCGCCGAACGATCCTGGCAGACTTTCGCAACCATTCGTTCCTGTTGTCTCTCATGAGGAGCCCCATCGCCGCGAGCGCACTCCGAGGCGAACGCTGCCTGGATTTCCGTTCCCGCTATTTCGTTTTTAGTTTAATGCCTCGAACAATCGAAGGAATTTCACCATCACGGTTCACGCGGGCATTTTCTTCGTTGCCTCAGCCTTTTCCGCTTGAAATCGCATCGGGCTGAAGCGGTCCCAATCCAAGCTCACACGCTGTTCCGTAATCCATTCGCGGACCAGTCGCGCCGTAATCGGGGTCAGCAGGATTCCGCTGCGGAAGTGTCCCGTGGCCATCAGCAAGCCATCGATGTCCGTCGGTCCCAGTATTGGCAAATGATCGGGAGAGTCGGGCCGCAACCCGGCCCAGGTATCTTCGATGCGCGCATTTGCAAGGCCCGGGGCAAGTTCGATGGCGGCTGAAAGAATCTTCTCGATGCCACCCGCCGTAGTCCGCTTGTCGAAGCCGGCATACTCGACAGTCGCCCCCGCGACGATTCTCCCGTCGTTGCGCGGCACCAGATAGATTTTCTCGGACCACAGCACGCGATCTATTTTCAATTCATCCGCGCGCAGCGCGGCCATCTGTCCTTTTGCAGGACGTACAGGCGCATATGGCGCAACCCCTTCGATCGCCGCCGAAAAGCAGCCTGCGGCGATGATCGTCCACTGGGCTTCCACTTTTTCATTCTTCAGAACCAGTCCAACGCAGCGATGCTTCTCCCGCCAAATCGCTTTTGCGCCGTTTCCAGAAAAAATCTCCGCGCCGCTGCTTTGCGCTGCTTCCAGAATGGCGCCCGTCAGCGCGCGGTTGTCGACTGACGCTTCGTCCGGCCGGAGAACCGCAGCTTCCATTTCTTCACTCAGCGCCGGCTCAAGCTCGCGGGCGTCTTCGGCGCGAAGCGGCTCTGCCCGCAATCCCAGCCCGTGATGCAGTGCGATAATCGTGCTGAGCTTTGCCTTGGTATCGCGCGAGAACAACGCCTCGAGCGTCCCTTTTGGCCGAAAGCCCGTGCTCTTTCCGGAAATCTCCTCCACTTCCGCAACAAATTGCGGATAAAGCGCCAGGCTCGCCTTTCCCAGCGGCACCATCACAATCATTCCGGGGCTTTCCGGCGCCGGAGAAAGAATCCCCGCACTGGCCCAGGATGCTTCCTGCCCCGGTTGTTGACGGTCAAAGACCGCCACGCGCAGACCGGCGCGCGACAGCTCCAGCGCCAGGGCTCCGCCAATCACTCCACCGCCCGCGACGGCCACATCGAACTTCTTCATTGTGTCATCTTAACGCAACTAGCAGAGGGCATACTCCGCAGCCGAACGTCTCACTCAGTAAACTCTGTCCAGCGTGAAGTAAGGCGAATGTGGATCGCGAACTAGAGCGAACTGGCGAGTTCCTCGGAGAGCACCTGCGCTTTTTTCGCCAGGCTGCGAGCGCGGCTCCAATCCGTGATCTGTGCGGCTTCCCGCGCGTCCTTGATGAAGCTTCTGATTTTGGACACCAAGTCCGTCTGCGCGGCGGTCAGCGTTTTTCCCCGCGCGGCCCCAAGATTTCTCTCCGCAATGTTTAAACTCTCGTTCGTCTGTTGCTGGGCAACCGCGGATTCTTGAGGCGTAAGCTGTGGGGCAATCGTTGGCGCTTCCGGCTTTTCGGGATCGTTGCCCGCTGTCGCGTTGGACGCTGTGCCGTTGCGCGGCCGCGGCGGCACGGGACGCAAACCGATCAAGCGACCGGCTACAGTCGGCAACTCGAACCGCAGATCTGGTAATGGATCTTCCGATGCGCTGTTTTCTTCCGCCGAGCGCAGTTGCGCCGTGGGCCTCACCATTACCGCAGTAGCCCACGGGATATCCGGCCGCCTCCTTGCGCTACATCCCTCCAGTATCAAG
>DASQYT010000103.1:0-2772 GCA_035639075.1 Candidatus Elarobacter sp. | reverse complement strand
GCTGCTCCCCATTCCAGCCTGCAAATTGAAATTACTTCAGCGGTTCGTGAAGGCACGGTGATTGTTTTCGCGGATCGCGAATTGCTCTTCTCGGTAAATTTAGCGGAAGAGAAGAAAGGCCAGCCGGTGCATTTCGAACACACGCTCGCCGCGGGACCACATCAATTCCGCGTGGCGCTGTACAAAGCGGACCGGAGCTTGCAGTTGGAAAAAGAGGGCTTCGCGGAAACGCGCGGTGACAGCGAAAACACGATGGCTGTGCACATTACGCGCCGCGCCAAGCTGCTCATTCGGCACGAGCTGGCGCTCGACGTCACCTGGCCCGGCGGGGCCGCGCAGACTGCAGCCGGGCGCTCGGGTGAACACACCTCCGGCAACGTAAAGTCCGCCGCGTTACTCAAGTAGGCGTCCGTTGAGTTTTTGTTGAAAGTTAAGAAAAGAAGAGCGTCGCACTATTCGTAGCGCAGAGCCTCGACGGGATCGAGTTTCGCCGCCTTCATTGCCGGCCACACGCCAAAGATCAGCCCGACCTTGATGCTCACGATGAGTCCAGCAGCAATGGCCCACGCTGGCACGCTTCCGGGCCAGTGCAGCGTGACACGCACCAGCAGCACAAGCCCATTCACTAGGACGAGCGCGAGCACACCACCGACTCCGGTGAGCGCCATGGCTTCCAGAAGGAATTGCCAGGTAATGTCGCCGCTCTTCGCGCCGATGGCCTTGCGAATGCCGATCTCACGCGTGCGCTCGGTGACGCTGACCAGCATGATGTTCATCACGCCGACGCCGCCAATGAGCAAACCGATTCCGCTTATGACGATCGTAGCGAGCGCGACCATCCCCAAGATGCTGTGAAATTGTTCCACAATCTGCTGGGAAGTCTGAATCGAAAAGGAATTCTTGCCGTCGTAGGGAACGTTGCGGCGCCGGCGAAGCACTTCGGTAGCCTGGTCCACGGCCTGATCCAGCATGTTCGGGTAAGCCTGCATGCGGATGCTATTTTCGTAAGCGCCCGGATAGATTTTCCGGAAAGTGTTGTAGGGAATCAGAACGCGGCGGTCTTCATCGTCCTGGCCAAACATGCCTTTGGGCTTTTCCACGACGCCAATCACCCGAAACGCCGATCCATCAATCATTACGTCCTTGCCAATGGGCGAAACATTGGGAAAGAGCACGGGCGCGGCATTTTCGCCGAGCATTACCACTTTTTCGCGGTGCAGATCGTCGCCTTCGCTGATGAATCGGCCGTCGAGCGTCGCGGCGTTGGCATATACGGTGCCAAAATTCGGCTGCACACCGCGGAAATCAATGGCGGTAACTTCGCCATCCTTGGTGCGCACCGAATGTGGCTGCTCCCACCAGATCACAAAAACAGTGAGGTCCTTTACCGCGGGACATAATTCCCTGATGGCCTGGCCGTCTTCGAGGGTAATCGGCTTGCGCTCGCGCTCCTCCTTGGGTCGCCGGCCGCCGCCGTGCGGACCCTGGTCAAAGCGCGAGATGAATGCTGTATCGGCGCCGTACTGCTTGATGCTTTCCTGAACTTGCTGATCGAACCCGGTAATGAGCGCGGCCACCAGCATGATGACGCTGACGCCGAGGACAACACCGAAAACCGTAAGGAAGCTGCGCAGCTTGTGCGCGCGGAGCGTGTCCATCGCCTGCTTAAGATTTTCGCCGTGCTGTTGCGCCATGGTCGTTTTGTGGCGGCCCGCTTGAACGAGCCGCGATTCCTTACCCGTCTGCCCGAAGAGCTTCGATGGGATCCAACTTTGCCGCGCGCGTCGCCGGGTAAATGCCGAAGAAAAGACCGACGCTGGTGGAAACCGCCAGCGAGAGAATAACGGCGCTCATGGGAGTCCGCATGGGAATGGACGTCAGCGCGCGCGCGATGGCGACGACCGCATATGCAAGAATAATCCCCATCAAGCCGCCGGTAGCGGCGAGCACCGCCGACTCCGTGACGAACTGCAGGACAATGTGCATCTTGCGCGCGCCCAGCGAACGGCGCAAACCAATCTCCCGCGTGCGCTCCGTAACGCTGGCCAGCATGATGTTCATGATCACGATTCCGCCAACTACCAGAAAAATCGCAGTAAGCCCCACGGCCACGGTGAAAATATTAGCGGTCAAGGATTGCCACAGGCCCATGATGGAGTCCGAGCCGATGATGCCGAAATTGTCCGGGCCGTCCCAGGGAATGTGCCGCCACGCGCGCAACAGCATACGCGCTTCATCTTCGGAAGCCGACATCAGCTCCGCGCTTTGCGCCTGGACAAACAACACCAGCGAGTCACGCTGCGTGCCCCATTCCTTGCTGAAGGTTTCCAGGGGAATGAAAGCGAAATTATCCTGCGACTGCCCGAGGGCACTGCCGATCACGGCAGACACACCGACGATTTCGTAGCTGTGCGTTCCTGCGCGAATGGTCTTGCCTATGGGATCCACGTTGGAGAAAAACTTCTTGACCAGGTCCGTGCCGATGAAACACACCGGAGAGCGGTGCTCCTGATCGGAAGCAGTCAGGAAGCGGCCCGATGCGACGGAGAACCCGCGGACCTCGGAAAAGTTGGAAGTCACACCAAGAATGCTGACGTTCTCCAGCAGGTCATTGCCATGGCGCACATCGGAGTTGGTGCCAAGGAGGGCAGCGATCTGGCTGACGGTGCGCATGCCGGTCTTGAGCTTGTCGAATTCGTCCGGGGTGACCAGCGGGCGCTTTTGGGCTTTTACCCAGGCGTCTTCACTGGTGATAATCCCGAAGCGGTTCAG
>DASQYT010000102.1:0-8301 GCA_035639075.1 Candidatus Elarobacter sp. | reverse complement strand
ACGGGCGCCCTAAAGCAGCGCAGCCCAGCGGGTGCCCGCTGGGCTGTCACACAATTCCATCAAATTGAAAAAATGAATCACCGTGAATCTTCAATTCTAAGGGGCAACCCGATTCCGGGTCAAGCTGACCCGCGAACCTCTGCCACTGAAAAAAGAGAGACGCCTTGACGGCCGGCGTACCCAAAACTAACCGTCTTTCCGCAAAGAAAAGCCTGGGCCGACTCCACCGAGTCAGCCCGGGCTTTAGTTGTTAGCTTCGGCTAAGCCGTCCGCTCAGAACGTGAAGCGTGCTCCGAACTCGGCCGTGAACGCCCGAGGCAGCACGCTGCTCGTGGGATTGATGAACCCAATGGCTTTTCCGAATGTGGAGTCCTGGACGATGTTGTCGAAGTTGTTGCCGTAATTGGCGTGGTTGAAGAGGTTGAAGCCTTGGAACGCGAGCTGCAGGTTGCGCCCCTCACCCAGCTTGATGTTCTTGGCAAGGCGGACGTCCATGTTGAAGTAAGGATCGCCACGCAAGGAGTTGTAAGAAACGACGTGGCAGTTGCCGGAGTAATAGCACTGGACAGCAGCCAACTTGGCTGCACCACTTGACCCTGCCATCGCGGTGAGATTCGTCGGATCGCTGTTCGGCACGACGAGTGCGCCTGCGGAGCTGCCGCCGCCCAAGTTGAGCTCATTGAAAGACGAGGTGACAAGATAGGGCCGCGCCGAACCTGCTTGCAAGATTGGAGAAAACGACATTCCCCACGGCAGGTTTACGGTGCCCGCAATGGTGGCGTGGTGGCGCTCGTCGTTAGAGGCTGGCCCGAATTCAAACGGCGAGAGCGGCTTCAGCGGGTCGCGCGGGTAGTAGCGGAATGAGCCACCGTCCTGGTCATAACCGACGGCACGGGCTAGCGTGTAATTCGCGATTAGATCGACTCTATGGAATCCGCGCTGGCGATAGCTGATGTTCATGCCATCATAGCGCGAACGCCCGATCGATTCCTCGTTACGGACGCTACCGAGCAACGGCACGCCCGCCGCCAAGAAGGCCGCGTCGAGCGGCCGGAAGAAGCCGCACGATGACGCGGAACAGACCGGGACTCCCGCGGCGGTCTCCGTCACGCTCCGTGTTGTTATGTTCGCAGGATTAATGGGGATCTTAGGATCAAGATTGATCGTCTTGTTCTCATGCAAGCTGAGCACGTGAACGTATTCCGCCTCGATTACGGATTTTGATGTGATCGACCAAGTATACCCGCCGTTCCATTCCTCGGTGACCGGGTTGCGATAGGTTGGATCCATGACGCGACCGGTAGCGCCTGGTACTGCGGGTGTCCCACCAGCCAAGTCGTGTGATGGCGGCGGAATCGTTGGCATCGGGTCCACGCCGTAACGCCAGACGTTCAATGTGCAGGGCGAAACCGATGGAGAGCCGCAAGAGGGTACTCCCGGCACGGCGTCGGTGCCGCTGATGGCGAACGCCGTCTGAAAGATGGTCGCGTTGCTCTGCTGCTCCATGAACAAAGGGATGTTCTGGAATGTATTGCCATAGTACATTCCGTAACCGCCACGAAGGACATGGTTCCCGTGGCCAGTCAGATCAAACGCAAACCCCACGCGTGGGCTGAAGTTCTTGCTGTAATCGCTCGCCTTCTTGGCCACCAAAGACGCCGCCAGAGGACTGAAGGGGGCAGCCGCCTGGAGTTCCTGGAAGGTGCGGCTGCCAGAAATATCGGATCCACCGATGAAATCGTAATCCTTGTCCCAACGAAGCCCGATGTTTAACGTGAAGCGCCGAGTTACCTTCCAGTCGTCCTGGAAGTACAATCCAAGCTGCTTTGCATCCTTGATGATGAAGTGGGGATCCCCAACCGCAATGCTCATCCCATTTCCGGTATTGTTGCCAGAAATTAGACCAGGAGTTGAAAACCCGTTCGGGAAAGCCGACGGGCCGCAACCCGGCGTCGAAGCATCTGGCCCGACACCAAGAATACAGGTTGGGTCGACGCCAAAGTCAATCTCCAAGGTCGGATTGAACTCGAAAAAGCCTCCCATAAATGGAGTATAGATATAGTCAAATCCGGTCTTGAAGGTGTGCTTGCCAACTGTTTTGCTCAGGTCATCCTTGAACTGCCATTTGCGCTGGATAGACTCCTGGGGAACATTGGTGTTGGTGCCGAATTGCGCGTTGGGGAAAGTGACTAGTGGCGTTCGCGTCGTGCTATCAATCAAGTTGTTCCAATACTGCCACCCGGCGGTAAGTTGGTTGAGCAGGGTAGGCGAGAACGCAGAGTTCAGGGTGATGTTGGCAATCTGCAGGTGATTCTTGGTGAAGTTGCCTTCCGTTAGGTCGAACGTGCCGTCGCTCTGGTCGTTGAGGCTGTTGTTGGCCTGGGTGGCGACCGACAAATACGCGGTGTGCTTGCTGTTGATCGTCCAGTCCATGCGCCCGGCAATGCGATTCTCAAAGAACGGCGTGGGGACCGTTGCTGACGGCTGCGCTCCCAGCGAAGTCACCAGGTTAAGCTGAGTCAGTGACAATGGCTGCTCCGCAATGGACGTGTGCTCGCGCTGGCGCTCAATGGCAAAGAAAGCGAACACCTTGTCTTTCTTGATTGGCCCGCCGATCGAACCGCCAAACCACTGGCGCGAATACGGCGGAGTCACATGACAGATTTCAAGTGGCTGCCCATCGGGGCAGTCATTAAGCCCCGGATTGGGAAGCTTCTGGGCCGCATTAAGCGCCCGATCGCGGAAAAATCCGAAAGCCGAACCATGGTAGTTGTTCGACCCGGATTTTGTAATCACGTTAATGGCAGCGCCTTCGGACCGGCCATTGACTGCCGAGAAGCGCTGCGTAGAGATCTGGAATTCCTGCACCGCCTCTGCGGGAAGCTGCATGACGGGCCCGCCTACGGTGTTATCCTTATTGTCCACGCCGTTGACCGTTACGTTGACGTTGCGGCCGCCCTGACCGTTTACCGACAAGATCGAATAGCGGTTCTTGGTGGGATCGTAGGAGTCCGCCGATTTCACGCCGGGTGAGAGATAGGCAAGGTCGGCGATATCGCGCCCGATCAGCGGCAATTCCTGGATTTGTTGCGGCGTGATGTTTGTGCTGACGTCCGTCTTCTGCTGGTCTACCAGAGGCGCGGCGCTCGTAACTTCGATGATCTCGGACACCGAGCCGGGCTTGAGCGTGAAATTCTGTGTCGTCGTCGCGCCAACCTGCAACACAACTTCATTGGCCTCGGCGGTACTGAAACCAGGTGAGTTCACTTTGAGGCTGTAAACCCCCGCAGGCAGCAACTCGAACCTGTAAAAACCTGTTTCACTAGTGTCTGCGCTGCGAGTCCAGCCTTGTTCCTTGCTGGTAATCGCCACCTTCGCGCCCTTGATGGCAGCGTCAGACTGATCGGTGATGGTTCCCTGAAGCCCCGCGCTGGCTGTTGCCTGGGCGAACGCGTTACCGCTCCCCAGACTAAGAAGCAGAAGCCCAACCAAAAGTACCTGCACAAGCTTTCTCATTTTTCAATCCCCCCTGATGCAGCTAAGCTGCAATCACTCTCTCGTTACGCCGATCTGCCGAATGAACTCATCCCCATTTTTGCGAGCTTGATTGAGCTGGAGAACCGCGCAAGCCGTAAGAGGCACTGAGAAAAACACGGCGACGCTCCCCCAACAATCCCGAGAAGCACCCTCTAGCTCAACCCTAGTAAGTGCGATGACTTGGCCCAACTCTTCATAAACCGAACTCAACTCCCTGGAAATTGAGCACAATTCTTTGATTTGCTAGGTTTGAGACAAGCCGATTCAGCGACCGGAGTAATCGCGCTCAACTCCCTGAAAATTGAACGCAATTGTTGGCCTGTCTCCCTCACACGCGCAATTGCCATGCCAATATTGAGTTGATGTAAATCACTGATAATGAACAATATATTTAGCAATTGAGAGAGCGTTTAGATGAATTTCGGAAACTAATTCGCTAAAATATACGAAAATTCATATGTGAGTGGGTAGCCACAATTGCCACTTCTAAGACAGCTTGGACCGCTACGACCAGATCACTCTTTTCTTGCTGGCTTCCACTTGTGCGGTCCTCCCCCCGTGAAATACATTTCCAATGTGGATTTCTCCTTCCAGCCCTTTGAACCGCACCCGCTATTGAAGAACGGCCACGCAATGACTATCGTCTCGGCTTTCGTGCCCAGGCGGTTCGATATTCCGGCGGCCGAGGCTAGGCTTTTTCAGGTTGACCCGGAGTCCCGTCTGCTCGCTCATTGCCATTGGCAACCCGGGAAGCCCAAGCACGTGCTCGTCATCGTCATCGTTCATGGCCTTGAGGGTTCCAGCGACGGAAACTACGTTCGCGGCATCGCGGAGAAGGCTTTCCATCGCGGCTTCCACGTTGTGCGCATGAACCAGCGCAATTGCGGCGGAACAGAAGCCCTGACACCGACGTTGTACAACTCCGGCATGAGCGCGGACTATCGCGCTGTCTTCGAGGAGCTTTCAAGCTCCGACGGCTTCGACCAGATCTTCTTCGCCGGCTACTCGATGGGTGGAAACCTGGTGACAAAGATGGCCGGAGAGTTTGGCGCCGCAGTGCCGAAGGCTTTGCGCGGCGTCTGCGCTGTCTGCCCCGCTCTCGACCTCGCGGCTTGCGCCGACGCCCTCGAGCGCGTGGACAACTATCCCTATCAGCGCCGCTTTGTGAACGGCCTGATGTCTCGCTACGCCAGAAAGCACGAATTGTTTCCGGAGCGCTACCCGATTCGCGGTCTGGCACCGGTTCGAACGGTCCGTCAATTTGATGACGTCATCACCGCGCCGCAATTCGGCTACCGCGACGCGCAAGACTATTACGAAAACGTCGGCGCGAAACGCGTCGCCGCTCAAGTTCGCCTGCCCATGCTGATGATCACCGCGCAGGACGATCCCTTCGTCCCCTACGCTTCCTTCCTGGCCGCCAAAATCAGCGAGAATCCCGCCATTCAATTTGTCGCGCCCCAGCACGGCGGCCATTGCGGCTTCATTTCGAGGCATGCGGGAAACGAGCGCTTCTGGGCGGAGCAGCGCATCGTAGATTTCTGCGCGGCGCTTGGTTCCAGTGGTTTCTAGACCGTAAGTACGTGGTCACCCAAGCGGCTTTTCCAGCGACACCGCAAATCCCTGCGTCAAGAGCCGCGCCGGTCCCTCCGCCGCAATGACCATGTCGTCTTCGCACCGCATCCCGAATTCGCCGGGAACATAAATCCCCGGCTCATTCGAAAAGGTCATGCCTGGCTCAAGCACCGTCTTGCTTCCGCGCACCAAATAAGGATGCTCGTGGCCGTCGAGTCCGATGCCGTGGCCTAGTCGATGCGTGAAATACTTGTAGTCCGGTCCATAGCCGGCGTCGGTGATCACTTTGCGCGCAGCGTCATCCACCGTGCCGGACAGCCGCCCGGTACGCGCCGCATCGAGCGCCGCATCCTGCGCTTTGCGCACGATTTCGTAAACGCGCGCGACTTTTTCTGGCGGCTTGCCAAAAACTCCTGTGCGCGTAACGTCGGATTGGTAACCATCTACCGCGCAGCCGCCGTCGATCAGCACTACGTCGCCCTCTTTCAATTTTTGCGGCTTAATCGTGCCGTGCGGCAGCGCCGCGGATGCGCCCAGTAGAACCAGAGCTCCGCCGTGCAAACCCATTTTCGAAAAGCCTGCTTCCACGAGCTTGGCAGTGTCTTCTTGTGACATCCCTTCCTTCAACGATGCAAACACCGCCCGAAAGACATCGAACGTTGCCTCGCAGGCCAGCCGCATCAACTCCAGTTCGTGATCCGATTTTCGTCCCCGGCACCCGATTGTCAGTGGATCGGCGGAAACGCATTGGAACCCCGGAGCCGCCGCGTGAAAATGATCGAAAAACGTGAAGGCCGCGGTCTCTTCCACCCCGACACATCCCGTTCGAATTCCCCGGTCCTCCAACGCCGCCGCCGCAATCTTCGTCGGGCTTTCATCTTCTTGCCACGCGCGCACATCTGCGGCAAACGTCAGCTTTTCACGCATTCGCCCCACTTCAAATGCGGGTACCACCACGATTGGTTCTCCAGTGCGCGGCAGCACCAGCGCCAGCAACCGCTCGCTGATTCCCCAGCGGATGCCGGTGAAGTAGTAGAGCGAGGTCCCAGGCGCAATAAACAGTGCATCGTATTTCGGCGCCGACTCCGACATTAATTTTTGTGCGCGCCCCATCCGCCCGTGAAACTCATCAGCCGTGATCGGCCGTACTCGGCCGCCCAGCGGCTTCAGTCCTGCAAACGCTTGCGGCAGCCCACTGGGCGTGTCCCTATCTTCGGCGCGCACCGCCGGAGTCAGCGCCAGCGCGGACGAAGCCGCGACACCCATCAAGAGTTGGCGTCGTGAAGTCTGGTAACTGTGTTCCTGTTTTAGTTTGTGCATGACAGGGAAGAGGTTTATCTGGCGGGACCGCAGCTTGTCAAGGCAGATCGATTCACCAGAAACAGGAAAGGGACAGAATCGACTCTGTCCCTCCCTCGACTGCTTTCACGCTGCGTTACCTCGCCGGTGGGTTTTGCGAATTCGGATCAGCAGGCGCCTGGTTCGCATTCGAATGCTGCCGCGACCTCTTCTCGGGCAAGTAAGTAATGTCCAGCGGCTGTTGCAGCGTAAAGTCCAGCCGCGTTTCCGACGGGATCTTCACCTGCTGTCCTTTGGTGAAGACCTGCACTCCCGTGCCAGCTCCGCCCCCGACGGCCGCGCCAATCGCCGCGCCTTTTCCGCCGCCGGCCACTGCGCCAATCAACGCGCCAAGCGCCGCCCCACCGCCAATTCTTTCCGCGGACTGCTTGCCTCGGGAAGTTCCAGACTGCTTCACGTCGCTGCTAACCACGGCGTACGTTTTTCCTTGAAAGGCGATGCTGACCAACTCCAGTCCGAGCTCGCTGCGGCCCGTCACACGGCCTGCGGACCTCGCATCCACGAGCTTGACGTACGCATCCGCGCCGCTGGGCACGATCACTTTGTTGTCCACCACGATCGGGACGTCGAGTGATGCCTTGAACACCTGTCCCGCCTGGTTCGTTTTCGAATCGATGCTGTCGATCGTGCGCACCGTCACAATCGCATTCGCCGGCACTGTGACCGTCACTGGCTGCGGAGGAGGAGGAGCTGGCGCCGCTGCCGGGGGCTCGGCCGCGGCCACCGGCTCCGCCATCGAACTTGCTAGCGCAGCAGCCGCAGTTTGCCGTGGTTTTTCCGGCTTGGGGGAGGGTTTGGCTTTTGCGATGCGCTTGGCCCGTGCGGCTTCGCGAGTTGGCGCGGCAGCTTGCGGCACCGAGATTTGTGCCGTCGCCACACTCATCTGGTCATTTACGCGGGTCACTCCCTTGGTTTCCGATGCAATTTTGTAAGCCGCCAGCCTCGCCGCATCGTCCGGCACTTGTCCGGTCAGGGTTACTTCTCCCTGCTTACTGACCACATCGACGGTCGCCGCTTTCAGCGCGGGCTCAGAAAACATTTTTGCCTTGACGTCCGTGGTGATCGCGTCATCGCTTGGCTTGCCGACGCGCGAGCAGGACACGCTCATCGTAAGCGCCAGCACTAAAGCCAGGACACCAATCTTATTCTTGGGCATTTCTTCCTCCGCGTCGGCAGTTTCAAAATGCTCGGGAGGACTGGGGGAGCCCCAAGTGGACGTTCCTTCCGCATGCACCAGCGTGCACGACGTGCCGCATTCCGTAGGGTGCGGCTGAAGGATAATCTACTGCCTTTATTAGCATTGTGCGGGAACCGGACCAGAAATGCAATTCAGCCGCTCCGTCGCTGCCGAAGCGGCTCGCAAAAAAAAGCGGGAGGCGCTCATCGAGCGCCTCCCGGAATGTACAGCCTGAATTGGCCGTCTAGAACACGAACTTCAGTCCCAGCGTCATGGAGCGGAAGCCCCCGCTAAATAGCGAGCTTGCCGCCAGGAAGTTCGGATCGGCCGGTCTAACGTACCCTGGTGTGGTCGTTGCCGTGGTCACTCCCGTGGTGCTGAACACGTTTCCGTTGCTGAGCCCAAAGCTGGGATGGTTCAGCACGTTGAAGACGTCCACTTTCGCCCGCAAATATTTCCCTTCGGTAAAATGGAACTCTTTGCCGACCGAAAGGTTTAGAACGCTGAAACCCGGGCTGTAGAAAGAGTTGCGCGCCACATTGGTGCGAACTCCCTTGCCAGCGACCACGTATCTTGCTGTCGTGTCGGCTATTATGCTTGGGGTTTGTGCGAATTTGTTTGCATCCACAGCGACATAGCCCACCGTATTGTCT
>DASQYT010000101.1:0-7056 GCA_035639075.1 Candidatus Elarobacter sp. | reverse complement strand
CCCGCGGCGAACAGAACGTCCAAGCCGCAGACCGCGCCAGTCGCAAGGCAAGAGAAGAAGAAAGCTGCCAGGACCACGCTTCGGGTCTGGCGCGACGTCGATTACATCGCTGAAGATGTGACAGTGCGGTATGTCACGCTGAAACCCGCGGTTGCGCCGCAGAAGCGGCCGATGGGAAGCACAGTGCAGCCGGGGTCACAACGAATCCAGCTCCCAAGGTAGTTCATGCCCCCGAAAAGCCGGAAATCAAGCAGATCTCGGGCCAACGCAAAAAGTGCGGGGAGGAGCATTTAGGTTTAGGAAGGCGTCTTGTGTGTTGGCTTCACAAAGTATTTCCAACACACAAGCCCCCTAACGACAACCAGAAAGAGTGGCAAACGGATTCCTCGTACTTTGCGGAGGATCCCGTTCGGTGAGTGATCCGGCGTGAGTCTCCGCGGGGTACCCGCACAGCCTCTGCTCGCGGCCTACCCGAAGCAGCGTGTCATCTATGGTAACCCCGCCTGCCGGACTATCCTCAGTCCGGCTATGATTGCGTATGCGCTGGGGGCGAGCACCGTCCGCGGCAACTCAACCGGTTCCAGAACGCCGCCGTTGGGCGCGGCTCTCCCTCGCCATCCCGGTCTTCGTACGCGGCATCAACGGGCAAGGCAAAGAATTCCTGGAATTCTGCACCTTGCTCAACGAAAGTGCCGGAGGAGCGCTGCTGGCGATCCGCAAACCATTGCGGCGCCGGTCGCGAATATCGCTGGAAATGCCTTCTGCACCCGTTCTAAAAAACATGAAGTTTCGACGAACGATACGTATGCTGCGGGCGCGCGTGATTCGAATCACCCCTATAGATGGCTGGAATCTGTGTGGTTTGCAATTTGCCCGTCCCCTTATCTAATTAGCCCAACAACGCATGGAACGTGGCAATAGCGCCAAGCAGGCCCAATCACTTCCTGAGTATCCGCGGCGGCAAGAGCCGAAATCATGGCCGCCGCGCCATGAAATGTCGAAGTGAAGAAAAGCCCCGATTCGCCGATTCGGGGCTTTTTCCATTAGAGTAACCTAGATCCAACATCGCCCTTTCACGAAGACGACTGGAGCTATCGTGCGACTGCTCAGCGTTCGCCTCATTGTTTCTCTGATCTTGGGTGTCACTCTCGTCTCTCTGCTTTCTTCGTACTACGAGGTACAAGGGGAGAAACGTGGCCGCCGGAAGGAATTGGAGCGTAGAGCAGAGGTGCTGGGGGAGAGCCTAGCCGGAAACGTAGAGCCTCATCTGGAGAGCGGGTCGCTCAAAGAGCTCCAGCGGATCGTTGAACGGTTCAGCAACCGCGAGCACCTGGCTGGAGTCGCGGTCTTTAATACAAAGCTCGAAACCATCGCTGAGTCATCGGGACTGGCCCAGCGGCTGCAGATTCAGCCCCCCGGAATCCTCCAGGCTATCAAGAGCAACCAAAAACAAGGCGAATTTGTCCACCAAGCCAGCGGGTCTTTGCACATTCTTGTGCTGCCTCTGCACCGGCACGATGAATTGGTGGGGGCGCTCGCCATGGTGCATGACGCCAGTTATATCGACGCGCAGACCGCGCACGTGTGGCGGGAAGCCTTCCTGCGGGTGCTGGTGCAAGTTTTTCTGATCGCGCTGATTACACTCCTGATTGTGCGCTGGAGTATCGCCGGGCCGATTGCGCGGGCCGCGCAATGGATGCGAGCCCTGCGAACCGGCAAAATCGTCAGTTCCCCGACTGGTTTTCCAGACTTGGATTTACTGCGCCCGCTGGCGAGGGAGATGACGACTCTTGCGGAAAGCCTCACCGCAGCTCGCTCGGCCGCGGCAAGAGAAGCACAATTACGCGAAGCGGCGGAATCCTCTTGGACCTCGGAACGACTGTCGGTTCATGTACGCAGCAAACTGGGCGACAGTCGCCTGTTCGTGCTCTCCAACCGGGAGCCATACAGTCACGTACGCGAGGGTAAGTCGGTCGAGGCCATCATTCCGGCCAGCGGACTTGTCAGCGCCTTGCAGCCCGTCCTACGTGCGTGCGACGGAACGTGGGTGGCTCACGGCAGCGGCGATGCTGACCGCGAGACGGTCGATCCGCATGACCGCCTGCGGGTTCCTCCCGAGGAACCGAGGTACACCCTGCGTAGAGTCTGGCTTACAAAAGAAGAAGAGGAAGGCTATTACTACGGTTTCGCCAACGAAGGCCTCTGGCCGCTTTGCCATATTGCGCACACGCGGCCGATTTTTCGGCTTTCCGACTGGGAGCATTACCAGAAGGCAAACCGGAAGTTTGCGGAGGCCGTCCTGGAGGAGATGGACGGCACGGAACAGCCGGTGCTTCTGGCCCAGGACTACCACTTTGGGTTGTTGCCGCGCCTGGTAAAGAAAGCGCGGCCGGACGCACGCGTCGCCATTTTTTGGCACATTCCCTGGCCGAACTCGGAGGCCTTTGCCATCTGCCCGTGGCAGCGCGAATTGCTGGATGGTCTGCTGGGTGCTGACCTCATCGGCTTCCATATCCAATCCCATTGCACCAACTTTCTGCAGACAATCGATCGCACCCTGGAATCCCGCATTGACTGGGAGCATTTCACGGTCAACCGCGAGGACCATCGCACGGTGGTAAAGCCATTCCCCATCAGTGTGGAGTTTCCCGAACCTCCCGCTGCGACCACCGAGCGGGAGTCCACCTACGTGGAACGGGGCACGCTGCTGCGAGAGCTGGGAGTAGAAGCCTTATTCCTTGGTGTAGGCGTGGATCGCGTGGACTACACGAAGGGAATTCTGGAACGTTTCCTGGCCATCGAGCGGATGCTTGAGAAACACCCCACCTATCAGGGGAAGTTTACCTTCGTGCAGATCGGAGCACCCAGTCGCACACACATCAAGCGTTATCACGACTTGCTGGCTGACGTGGAAGCCGAGTCCGAACGAATTAACTGGCGCTTCCAGACGAGCAGGTGGAAACCAATCGTCTTCTTGAAGCGGCATTACAGCCACAAGGAGATCCAGCGCTACTACCAGACGGCAGATCTCTGCCTCGTGACCTCCTTGCACGACGGGATGAACCTGGTCGCTAAGGAGTTTGTTGCCGCGCGGCATGACGAACAGGGGGTTCTGATCCTTAGCCGCTTCACCGGCGCCGCGCGTGAACTGCGCGATGCCGTATTGGTGAATCCGTACGACGTGGAACAAACCGCCGAGGCCATTCGCTACGCCCTGGAGATGGAGCCGGAAGAGCGAACCGCTCGCATGCAACGCCTGCGCAAGGTGGTCAAGGAACAGAACATTTATCGATGGGCAGGAAACCTGATTGCCGAACTCTGTGGTGTTCGCCTCGATAGTCCCGGCGATGCTAAAGTGGTAAGTCGAGCGGGGACGTCTGCTGCTTGACGGCTCCTCTAGAGCGCGGCGAGAAATTCCTTCCACGGCGTAGCAATCAACGTCTCTGTCGATGCGTGTCCGTAAGCGCGAATCAGCATCGCCGCCTTCTCTATCTCTTTCGGGTCGGACGCATCCACGATGTCCACCACATCAAAGCGACCCAATGTGGCAAAGCTTTCCTTCCACGTCACTCCCGGACATTCTCGCTTAATTTTCTCCGACACATCCTTGGCCAAAGCTTTGAAGTCCTTAGGATCGTCAAAGGCCTGCGGTGATATGCGACTGAGAATCACGAATGTAGGCATATAGCACCTCCCATACAATTATCCTAGAACGACACGTAAACATGCTTCTGTCAACCTCACACGGCATACTGCGCTTGACTTCGCCCGGATCACCGGAGCAGAATCTGCTCACATCACAGAAGGTGTCATATGTACCGCCCACCACCACTTCGTAGCCGCCACTCGGTTCTTGAGGGCAAGAAGGTTCTGCTCATCGACAACAACCAGCCTACACGCGACGTACGAGTTAGCGTTTTGCGGAGCCACGGCATAGAGGTTGAACCGGCCGCGGACTTCTCCAGCGCCCGATCGCTCCAACGACTTCATCACTACGACTGGATATTTCTCGACGTCCGCAGACACTTTCCTGGCGAGGCGCTCCAATTCTACGTACAGATCAAGGGCGTGAGTCCGGGACAACGCTTCGCCTTTCTCGTGGGGCCCCCAGTCTACCTCTCGCGCAACTGGCCCCTGGAAGTCACTGTCGCGGACGATTGGCAAGGACAGTGGAGTGATACCGTAAAGCGATTTGCGAAGGCTGCATGAAGCGTTCTTCTACCACGCAGCAAAAGTTCATCTCCAAGGCCCGCGAATTTTCTTCCGAGAGGCGATGCAGCAATCTCTACATGCGCGCCCCGCAGATTGTCCGGCTGCCAAACCATGTTACTCTTCAGCATTAGTATGGGGATGTTGCAACTGTGAAGGAGAGGTCATGCGTCTAGGAGAATCATTGATTGCCGTACTGGTGCTGGCGTCGTGCCTCGGGGCGCAAGAGAACAAATCGACGCGCCTCAGTCCACCTGGCACAGCCGAGCTGACGCTAAACGGAAAAAAATTATCCGTTGCATACAGCAGGCCGAAAATTCGCGATCCTAAAACCAGTCAGCAACGAAAGATCTTCGGCGGGTTGGTGCCATATGGAGAAGTTTGGCGCACCGGCGCGAATGAAGCCACAACGCTAAAAACCGAAGGCGATCTCGACCTCATCGGCACGAATGTTCCTGCCGGCACCTATACGCTTTTCACAATCCCTGAGCCGGACAAGTGGACGCTCATCATAAGCAAGAAGACCGGCGAGCCGGGGATTCCGTATCCTGGGGAAAAGGAAGACTTCGCGCGCGTCGAGATGAAAGTGGAACACCTGTCGCAGATCGTTGATCCGTTTACTATCACACTGGAGCCGCCAAGGCCCAGTCAGTTGCTGACATTAGGCGTCGGCGGACCGACACCTGCTCGGTTGTGCCTGGCGTGGGAGAATACCAAAGCGTGCATAAATCTAAATGCAAAATAAGCTCCCCAATATGACGTCAACTTCTGCGTATCTTGCAGCGATGATTGCGCGCCGATTCGGGAACTCTGACCTTCCATGAAACACATCGATCCGAGGACGTGTACCTCTTTGAATTTTTCTGCATTGCAACTAAGCCTTGGACACGACCATCTGGGAGAAATCCGCCCGTGCCTGAAGTCACGGGGCCGCCGCAGACGATGCCTTTTCGCCAGCCAGCGTTCCCATCCACCTTTCCGCAATCTCTACCCGCCGTACAAATGTCTTCAGGTCTGCGTCGCTGCGCACGATATCCTTCACATGGGCTATCTCGTTCCTGAGCGACTTCAGATGTTCAAGATCGTTCTCAAAATCTGTGGCTGCCAACCGTTCATGCAGGACCCTTGCTTTATCCGAAAAGTCTGCAAGCTCAAGCACTGACAACGCGAGGTTCTCCAGCTGGAGCTTTTGCAATCTACCCACGATCTTTTTCTTATCCTTCGTAGCAAGAAGTTCAAGCCATCCATTTTCATCCCCATACTTCTCTTTGATCCGAGCCTTCAACGCCAGCTCCAATTGCGCAACCAACGAGAACGCGAGTACGGTCACTGGCAATTTGAGAAGATCGCTCCACGTCACGATGCTTGTTATCGCGGTTCTATCCACCACCAGTCGAGACGGCTGCTCGTGAACCGTATGGATGAAGTGGGAGAGCGGATTGTCCGCCGCGACCAGCACCGAGTCATCCAGCGCCCGCGGTTGCGAGGGGTTCGACCGTTCCCAAATGCTAGTGATCCTTGCTCCGTCCTTGATGGGTATCTGATCGAATTCCTTGTATTCAGCGCGCGCGAAAAGCTCTCCCACGTCGTCGCCCGCACGTAACCAAAGGACGGTTCGCGATATGCCTTACACGAAGCCCCTCATCAAGACTGTTCAAATTTTCCGTATCAGAATTCCGCATTTCAGTCCCCCAGGCAGCAGCTTCGCGAACCATAGCAGAAAAACGAACTCACACGAAATTGTCCGTTTCAACTCCGGATCGAGACCAAGTCACAAATAAATAGCAATTGGGCCGCTGCAAGACCTCGCAACGGCCCTCACTTCTTCCAAAATCACCAGACGTGAGTCCCTGCTTTGTGGGCCAGAGCGCGGCCCACGCTGCCGCGCTTTGCAGCAGGTTTCTTCTTGGCAACGTCAAGAATGCCCACTCTCATGTCGCCCCACCGTCCGATTTCGTCACCGCAGTCCGTACAGGTGACCATGCTCTCATCCGTTGAATGGGCCGGGACAGTGATTCTATTGCTGCCGCACTTGCGGCACCTAAGAGGAGTGCTTATGTCTGATTGGATCGACTCGGTCACGGTGGCGCCTCCGTTTCCGATTGGGAATAGGGACCCACTATACGCGCGGAGAAATCGCAATTCAACGCGCTCCGGAGATCATTTGTTCATCCGCCGCAAACCTATCTCAGCGAGTCCGCATGAGCGTCACCCATCCAAATCAATCCGCACCGTAAGCAGTTCAGTTCCAAAGAGGCGCACGATGCTTGCATTCGCAGCGCTGCTCGGCAATTGAGTAGCAAGCCACCGCTGGCGCTCCCTGGGATCATCTTCCGGGAGCAAATGTGCCGTGCCGTTATGCCAGCGAAACGAACTCCCTCACGCAGTTTCAACCGAACGCGTGGATTCGTCTGAATATTACGCACGTACCCTGCTTTGACGCCGTGTTCCGCCACGATCCAGAACTGATTGCCGACGCGCCCATCGCCCACCGGTGTGCGCCGCGCCTTTCCGGTCTTACGCCCGATCGTTTCGAGGAGCGCATACCCCGGCGGCGCAATGCCGATTGCCAACAAAAATTTGATCGGCGGATTGAGGGAATATTTCTGCAGCAGATGAACAATCCGATGTTTCATTTGCTCGTACTCACAAGTGCTTTTTTACAGACTGTACGGCTGTCCTCGCGTGTACCTGCCAGCTTCTAGCCCTGACTTTGGTCGGCATCACCCTCTTCCCCGCCAAAGAAGCTCATAGCTTCATCATCGTCGATGTCTTGCGGACAATCGACGACGGCAACCACTTCTTGCTTGGTACAAATGGCCTCACCGGTACTGGTGTTCTGGACAA
>DASQYT010000100.1:0-4784 GCA_035639075.1 Candidatus Elarobacter sp. | reverse complement strand
TGAACGTGGTTTTCCCGCTGCCAACATTTTCGAAGCGATCGTAGGCGCGCACTGCAATAGTGTGTTCTCCCGGCGACAATCCCACGGTGAGACGAAATTCGTAGTGCTCTTCTAGGGAGTCGCTGATTCCCGCAGCGGGTGCCACCAGAATCCAGTCGCCCCCGTCGAGGCTGTATTGGGCGCGTTCGATGCTACTCGTGTCGTCGCGCACGGTAAATGAAATGCTCACTCCCCGGCTTGAATAGCTTTTACCAGAGTAGTCGATATATGGCACGGCCTTCACCGGTTCAACCACTGGCGGCGTGTTATCCACTTCGAAGCGCTCGCTTTCGCGTTCAGCCTTTAGGGCCAGGGCTGGCGGATTCGACGGCGCGTCGCTCGCCACAATCTTCAAGTAGTACGCTCCATCCGGCAATGTCGTCGTATCCCACGAATAAAACTTCTGCTCGAGGTTGTCCTTCAATAATTTCCACTCGTGTTCGTTTTCACCGCGAAAATAAACCGGGTAGCGCAGCTCGTCGTCGTTGTCGTCATGCGCGGTCCAGACGACAGATTGATAGCCCTTCTGCATGGTGCCCTGCGGCGGCTGTTCAAATCGCGGTGGCGCGCTGCTCTGCGTGATCACCACGCCGGAAACATTTGGCGATGGCGGCACCTTCAGGGTCACTGGCGTAGGCTGGTTCGACGAGATGCCTGCCTGGCTTTGCGCGCGCACTCCGGGATCTTGGAGCGCGATCCCATCAATGACTGGGGCTACATTGCGTGGCAAATACGCGAGGCTTACCCAATCAATGCCGTCGCCAGGGCGGCCGTCGTGAATGATTGCCTTCCATTGCACGAAACGCGCAGGTGGTACTTCGGTTGCGCTGCCCGATTTTGTGTACGGGCCGAACCAGCGCGACCACTCGCGGCCAGGGTCTTCCGTGTTCCCCGAGCGCACAAAAAATTCCAGTCGTGGATCAGCCGACCCGTTTGAAGATTTAGCCGCGCCGGCCGGCGGCGGACTCCACCATTCGATGCGTCCCCAGTGCGAGAAAAGCTGCGCGTCGAAGGAGCGGGATTCGAACGTGCCTTCGGCTTCGTACTCCGGGCCAACCGAATAAACCTTTCCAGGGTTTGCGGTGCACAGGAAAACTTTGCCCGCGGAATTACGCGCGATGCCCGTGATTTGCGCTGAGCTGGACTTGGCGAGATGCGCGAAAACGCCGTGCCCATCGATGGCGAGGAGAGCGCCGCTATTGCCCGTGCCTGCCAGCAAGCGGCCATCAGATGCAAGGCCGAGGGAGTAAACGACATCTTCGCGAGACGACCAAAGCTCTTCGGGCGCGCCATCGGCGCTGATGCGGTAGATGCTGCTTGAGACAAGAGCTGGAAATGGAGCGAACGGTTGCTGGGGTTGGGCTTGCCCTGGGTTCACGACGGGGCCAGTGAAGGTAGTCGTGCCTTGCGGTGTCGAGATAACCGTGGTGGGAGCCTGCCCGGGGCGCTGCTTTTCGCCAATCGCTGAAACATAGATGGAGCCATCAGTGGCGATGGCCAGGGAAGTGATTTCTCGCTTGGAGGTTTCGTAGAGAACAAAGCCCTCGGCTTTCGGCGCGGCGGAATCTTTGGCGGAAGATCTTGAGGAACTCCGGGAGATGCGCAGGATGCGGCCGCTCGGTTCAGTACCGACGATCAGGTTTCCGTTTGAATCGAGCGCCAGAACGCGAATGTGTGCCTCGTCGCTGGAGTAGAAGAGTTCGCCCTTGCCGTCGGGCGGAAGGGCGAAGACCTGACCCTTATCCCCGGTGGCGAGGTAGAGAGTCCCGTCGGGAGAGAAAGCGAGGTCCCAGATGTATTTTGTTTTCGGATCGAAGAAAACGGACTTTTCGCCGGAAGCCGAGACTTTGTAAACCTTGCCGTCGGGAGAAGTACCGACGTAGAGAATCCCTTTGGAGTCGAAGGCGATGGCTTGCGCGGAAAGATCCGTGGAATCGAAGACGACGGCGGCTCTGCCGGAGGAATCGAAACGAAATACTTTCGCAGGCGAGCCGCCCGCCGCATAGAGCGTGCCTTTGGGATCGAGCCGGACGGACCAGAGATAGGAAGCATCCGCGTCAGCAAGCAGACTGAATTTGGGCGCGAGTTCCAGGCGGCCGTCGCTGCGTACTGCCACACCGTGCGCGGTACCTTTCAAGAATTCATCATACGTGGACTGGCGCCAGCGGCGGGTATGTTCGGCAAAGGAAGTGGGGAGGTAAAGGAGGCAAAGGAGGCTGATGAGGTAGAGGATTCGGAAAAAGACTGCACGAGATGGCGACTTGAGCATTGTAGTGATCACCGGACCTGCAGGTTTAGAGAGATGACGCCGGAGACGGGACCTCCGAGAGGGATGGATGCTTCGCTGGCCAACGATTCGCGCAGCACTTGGACGCTGCCGGGAGTGGGACGGCCGTCGACGATGTTGATTTGCGAGAGCGGAACATTCGGCAGTTCCTTGTCGTCCCAGAGAAGCGTGGGAGCTGGAACGAACAGACCGACGTAAAGGCGGTCATTCCGGCGCTCACGATTCAAGAGTGCAATGAGTTGATCAAGGCCCGTAGGGCCGCTCCCGGCACCGGCAAAGGCGAATCCGCGCGAGGCGCGATTCAACAAGTCGGCGTCGCTGACCAGGATGCGCAACGTGGTGCCACGCGAAACCTGCTCGGGAATGCGAACGGTGGTTTCCTCCACGCGAGCAGGGCCGCGATAAGGCCGCAGCAAAACACGCACGCGAAGAGTTTCACCGGGAGCAGCCTCGCCTTTTTCCAGCCACGCACTCTCAATGGCGAATGATTTTCTGCCTGGTACGCTTTCCACACGGAGCGCGATGCGGTCCACCTTGGCCGGTTCAAAAGTATTGGCAAACAAGCGCGTAAAAACATTTTGCATCGTCAAGGCGATAGGCAATCCATCGGGAGAGAGCGAATCGCCCGGAGCAAAGGTGTTTTCAATTTGTACGGCCGCATGGCCTTGCAAGCGAATCTCGCCGGAAAGATGCAGTGTGGTGCCTTCGCCGTACAAGGAGTTTTGCGTGAGCCCACTGAACGTGGTGATGGCCACGAGAAGCGGCGTCAGTTTCGGATGATTGACGAGCTCGAAATGGAGCGACTTTTGCTTTGCAGGCGCGGCGCCAGAGACGAGCAGCGTCAGATCCAGAGGAATCATCGCGGGAGGCGCACCGAGTTTGCCGGTGACAGCCGTGAGGTGATCGCCGGTGATTGTACCGATAGAGCCGCCAACGTTGACGATTTTCGTGGAAGCAAGATCGGAAGAGAGCGTGGTGACGACGCGGCTGCGCGCCATGGGAATCTGAATGTCGCCAAGACTCAGGAACGGATGGCCGCAGAGATAAACGCGATCGGCTTGCACCGCGGTAACCGTGCACGCGGAATTGATAGAGGCATCGCCTTGAACCAGGACCATGCCCGCCATGTCTCCGGCCACGAGACGACCATCATCGGGGCGGGGCGACGCCGTGCCGCCTTGCGTAGCGACGATCCCATAGCCTTGCAGTTGACTCGCGAATTGTTGCAGCGCGGTCGGCTGGAAACCGGAGAAAACGAGCGGTGTTTCAATGGGCTCAAGCGCGGAGCCGGAAGGCAGGCCGGTCCGCGTGGAAGCTTCGCTGGGAAGCCCGAATTGCTGCGTGGCGGCCTGGGCTACAGCAGTTTGGGAAGGCGGGTTCAGCACGTCCTGAATGGGCGTAACGCCTCCGATAGGCTCCTTCGTAAAAACGCCCAGCTTCAGCGACAATGCGCCCGCGAGTTTTCCGTCGAGATAGACCGGGCTGCCGCTCATTCCTGCGACAACCCCAGTGTGCTCAACTTTCGGTCCCTTCAACTGCACAAGGATGATGGACTGCTTGGGGCCGAGAAAATTCTCCAAAACGCCGATCACTTCGAGGTCGAACTTTTCCACCTGATCGCCGGCAAAAATCGTGTAAGCGTATCCCTGCATGCCTGCGCGTACCTGGCTGAGAGGAAGGATTTCGTTCGATTCCTGGGCGCTGGCGGCGTTAGGTCCCAGGCACAGTGCCCCCGAGAACGCCAGGAGTGCGAGGAACAGCAGGCAACGGAACTTGGACAGATGCGACTGGGCCGTATACATGAATCGGTAATGATACGCGGCAGAGTACCGGGAAGCAATCGAACGCGAGACACACGGAAAATAGGAAGATTCAGCTAGACGTACTGGAGCCATTGTGCGCTAGATCGGTCCGGTGTATGTTACAACTTGGCTGAAGTTTTCGGGACGGTATGCCTTGCACGCGCAACCCGGCTCACCTGCAGGCGTACCCCACATCGGGTGTCGTGCTGTCCGATTGGGGAAACCACTACAGGAGAGACGATCCCCATGAAAGCCCTCGCTGGCTTCTGGCTACGCTTTCTGACTCTTGCTGCGTTCATGATGATTGCCGGATTTGCGTTCGTCCATGGGCAGTCTTCGGGAATTAAGGTTGTGAACTTAATTCCTGCGAGCCTCAGCGGGGAGACGAATCAAGACAGTGAGCCATTCCTGGCGGTGCAGACTGTCAATCCACAGATAATGGTGGCGTCGGCGTTCACTCCCAATCCGTTTTCGACAAGCGGAAATGCTCCCGTTTATGTTTCCGAGGACGGCGGCGCTACTTGGGTGCTCAGCGCCATCACTCCGGTGCAGCGCATGACTTGCGATATCACGCACGCCATGCCCACGGGTGAGAACCATCCCCGCGGCGACCTGCACGCCGGCACCCTGGCTTGCGCCGCATCCATCACGCTCGA
>DASQYT010000099.1:0-3560 GCA_035639075.1 Candidatus Elarobacter sp. | reverse complement strand
AATGAGTAGCACAACAATCCACTGGGCGCGAGCCTTGCTCGGCGGGCTGCTCGCGGAAGTAGCTCTCATTCTCGCGATCGTTCCCCTCGGCCTGCGTCTCGGCGACAATTTCCTGCACTACACTGCTCCCCCCGGGTCCTTCGTAATGTGCTTCCTGGGAGCGCTCTGGGTGTGTCGGCGGATCGAATCCCGTTTCATTCTGCATGGGACGTTGGTGGGAGTGGTCGCGGCGCTGATCTATGTAGCCTTGACGCGCGCGCAGCCTGAACCGTTTGTATACATTGTGGCCCACGCGCTAAAACTCGTGGGTGGCGCATGCGGCGGCTTCGTCGCCCAACGGCGTCAATCACCGTCTCCGCCGCAACCTGTTCACAATTGATTCGGCCTCACAAGTTCCGGCTTGCGCAGCTTCGGCGTGGCGCAAGGCTTCGGTAGCAGTTGTTTTTGACGGCTTGGGCATTAAGGGAAAGAGCCGTCAAGAACTGCCGCAGTTCAGCTTCACCTGATCGGGAGCTAAAAATGGACAGTTGCTGCATAGCTAGGCGTCCCATTTAGATTCCGGATCGTCGGCCAACCCGAAATAATTGGAGCGAATCGGATTCCGATGGGATTACTTCCGGGTTGCTCGTCATCCGCCCGCGACGGGGATCCTGGACAGCTCGTTTTGACGGTGGCCATGCTTATGAGTTCAGACGCTCCGCTTGCGTCTGAAAGTGAGGAAGGCTGGAGATCCGTGGGGATATTTAAGAAGCGCCACGTGCTGTCGAAGCTGAAAGCAATCAGTTTGCCTTCTTCCCGTAATGCTCACCAAAGAAATCACCCGGATTCCATGCCGGCTTTTCGGTCTTCTGCGCAACGAGATATCCCAGAAAAAAATTGTACCGCGCGTATTTTGCCCCTGATTCAAAATCGAACGGCTGGTTCATATCGTCCTGAGGCTTGTGATAGGTTGTCTGCCGCCATTTCGTGATGATCTGCTGCGGCTTGATGTTCGGGTCGCTCGACTTTCTGCCTGCGCTCGGAAAGACCGAAGGTATTCCCTGCTTCACGAAGGAGGTCGCTCACTCGATCCTTGTAGGGATAAGTCTGTTCCATGGCAGGGTTGTCGAGCAAAAGCGTTCCGACGGCGCCGTGTGCCGCAGCGTTTGCTGCCTTCACTGCGCGAGAGCTGTAGTGCGCCCGTATCGTGGGTTCGAACTGCGGAGGGGCGCCGTACACGAGGGCCACAATCTTTCCTTTTGCGTCGATGCCCGCATAGTCATCGTAGCCCTGCTCGGGTGCCGTCACGCCAAACCCAAGGTAAACCACCGGCGCTTCCAGGGAAACTTCTGTACGACCTGGGTCCACGAGGCTAATGAAATCCCGTCCGAAGATCAGGACTTGCTCCTTTCCTCCTCGCCAAAGGCTCAAAGTTGTGCGCTCTTGAACTGGCTCGATCGAACGCAGTGGCACGCTTTGAAAGTAGGTTCCGTCGTCGCCCGCTGGTTCAAGGCCCATCGCTTCGAACTCCGAAGCCATAAACTTTGCGGCGATTTCATGTCCGCGTGTTCCCGTCCCGCGGCCCTCGAGCAAGTCGTCGGCAAGGAAACGCATATCCGCGCGAATCGCTTCTGGCCGAATGGCGGCCGAGGCCTCGTCGGCAGCATCCTTACCGGCGAGAACTATGCGTGTTCCCCCTAGCAAGGTGATGACGATCAGGCCGCCAATGCAAACGGCAAGGCGGCTTGCGATCTGAGACTTCTTCATGCCCGCACCGTTCTTCGTGAGAAGGCTTGTCGAAGGTGGCCAGCATAGTGCTTGCAGGTACGCAGGTCAACGGACACGGGCACCCGAGGCCCCCTGTCTGCCCGCGTGCTGCAACTCTGCTTGGTCGCTTATCAGTGCGCGGTTGAAGCCATGATTCTGGATGTGTGGTCGGCAAACAGGAAGTAATTCGGTTACTTCCGACTTGCCTGTCACAATCGCGAAAGGTGAAAAGAGAGAGCAGTTACATCTACAACTGGCAGACTACCCGATTATTTGAACTCGATTGTAGCAAGCCGCCTCCCCGCTGCCACAGAAATCGCTTGACAGCGGGGTTCACATGTGTCACAGTACGACTGTGACGCTGCTTCGATTCCAACTTCGCCCTGGGCAATCCATCTTTGACCAAGTTGTCTTTGCCGCGACGAAAGCATTCCTCAGCGGCGAATTTCAACCGGGACAGCCATTTCCGTCAGTGCGAACACTGGCGGCTGAATTGAAGATTCATCCCAATACAGCGCACAAAGTTGTGCAATACCTGATCCAGGAAGGATGGCTCGAGTCCAGGCCCGGCATCGGCACCCTGGTTGCGGATCCGCCGCAGGCACGCGCGGGGGAGAGGAAGCGGATCTTGCAACAAGAAGTGGAACAGTTGGTGGTGGAGGCCAGGAGAGTGGGGTTGGAATTAGACGAAGTCATCGCAGCCATCGAGTCGCACTGGGTGCGGTTCGAGAAGCCGCTGGAGGTGAGTCGAAAATGATCCGCGTCAATAAGCTATGGAAGAAATTCGGACGCCATGAGGCTGTCCGGGATTTGAGCTTCTCCGTCCCCGAAGGTAGCGCGTTTGCGCTGATTGGAGCCAACGGCGCTGGCAAGACCACCACGATCAAGGTTTTGATGAACATTCTGGAACCTACGCACGGCACCGCCGAAGTATTAGGTGTCGATTCACGCAATATTTCGCCCCGAGAATTTGGCCAAATCGGATATGTCTCCGAGAACCAGGACATGCCCGAGAAACTTACGGTCGAGGAGTTTCTCGCGTACCTACGGCCGTTCTATCCAACCTGGGACACAGCGCTGGAAAAATCCATTTTGAGCGAGTTACGGCTGCCACTGGAGCGTAAAATTGGCGATCTTTCACACGGAATGCGGATGAAGATGTCGCTGGCCTGTGCACTGCCATTTCGTCCTAAGCTCCTCGTTCTGGATGAGCCGTTCAGCGGCCTCGATCCGCTGGTGCGCGACGAATTTATGGAGGGCCTGCTACAGCAGGCCCGTGAGATGACCATCCTGATCTCCTCGCATGAGCTTGGCGAAATTGATGGCGTGGCGACGCACGTGGCGTTTCTTGATGAGGGCAGGCTACTTTTCGAGGAATCCATGAGCGACCTGGTTGCGCGCTTCCGCGAGGTGCACGTCACATTGGAGCGGAACGGAACCCAGAACCGCAACGAACTGGTGGCGCCTGCTTTTCCCAAGTGCTGGTTGAGAGTACGCACCGTGGGGAATGTGCTTTCGTTCGTGGATACACAGTTTTCCGAAGGAGACGTTGGCGAGCGACTGCGCGCGCTGGTCGGCAATGTCAGAACCGTTGATGCCCAACCGATGGCGCTGCGCTCCATTTTTACAACTCTGGCGCGCGCGGCGAGAGAAGGAGCACTTCCATGAAGCCAACTACGAACATGATTTGGCATATTTGCAAAAAAGATTTGAAATTACTATGGCCGTTTGTTCTGGGCGCAGCCGGAATTCAAGTCACGTCGGCGGGCCTGTGCTATGCGATGGACCACATTCGTGTGACCGAAGCGCTGCTA
>DASQYT010000098.1:0-2843 GCA_035639075.1 Candidatus Elarobacter sp. | reverse complement strand
CAAAGAATTCACGAACGACTTCTTCAAGATGCTGAGTACGCACAAGAATAGCTTCATCCCGCGTGATCTGCCGGAAGGACTGAAAATTGCCAATAAGCCCGGCGAGCTTGAAGGCGTGCGCAATGACTCAGGGATTGTGTTCGTTGAGAAGCGTCCGTATGTCATTTGCACCATGACAACCTATCTTCGCCGCGAGCGCGACGGAGAAGAAGCGATCCGGAGAATTTCGCTGGAGACTTATCGCATGTTCGACCGCCTGGCCCGAGCGAGTGAGTACGGGCGCGTGATCTCGCCGGGCAACAGCAGCCGTTAGGGCGGCCATGACCGCGCAGCATTTGCTAACGATCAGCGACCAATAACCACATGACCCTGCGTCGCATGAAAACCTATACCGGCGGCCAGGGATACGTGTACCAGTACTACTTTGTCGGGAGGCGCGCCGCCCTCGCGAGTGACGCGAGCGCGCCAGCGACGGAATTCATTTTTGACGTTACGTCCGACAGGAAGACCACCTTTGCAGTAAGCGTATTCCTTTTGGAGGCCGCGATTAGCAACTGGGCGGCTTCGCATGGACGGGCTCTTACCGAGGCCGAGCAGTATGCCGCTGCGAAGTTGCGATTGTTTCGGGCTTTCGACGAAGTGGAAAACATGCTCGATCAAGGCCGGCGCTTGTCAGTGACTTCTGAAATCCTGGAAGAAGTTCTCTCGACCTTGGGGGTGGAATAGTGAACTAAACACGCGAGAAGGCTGACCATCGCGAAGGTGGCCAGCAGGCTGTGAAGAACCGCACCGAACGATTGTGAAGCCGGTCGGCGTGTGATTACCTGAGATCGTTCACCAGATACAAATCGGAAAGTGTGCGACCGAATTCGTAGACGTAGTTGTTGCCGTCAGGAGTGATGAGGACGGAGCTAATGTCGGTGACGCCGGACACGTCTGGGGGAACCAGTTGTTTCCAAAGTTGTTTGCGGCCCGTGGCCAAGTCCAGCCGGTTGACCGTGGCGGGAACTTCGCCGAGCCGATAAACAAACAGAAAGCGACCGTCGCTGGTCCACGCGATCGGGGCTTCTCCAGCATCGAGGGCAGGAATAGGCCGGATCTCACCACTGTCCACCGCTAGTAACGCAGGCTTCTGATCCGGGCCAACAAAAGCGACCTGCTTGCCGTCGGGAGAGATGGCAATCAGGCTCCCGTTTACACCTTCGTTGGTGATGGCTTTCGCTTGACCACCGCTCATGTCTTGCACATAAAGCCGCACGCCCTTGCCGGGCTCATCACCGGAGAATAATATTCGCTTGCTGTCGGGAAACCAGCGCGCCCACATTCGATTGATTTGGTCGTGCGTCAGTTCTCTCGATTCTCCAGCGCCGGTGGGGAGCAGGTTGAACTGAACGGGTGGCTTTGGCAGACCCGACAATACCCATCTTTGATCCGGTGATAGCGCAAAGCTCAATCCGTCGCCGAGCCGGACGGCAGGCGACCCATCGGTGCCACGTAGGTAAGTAGAATAGTTTCCCCCGCCCGCCTCGCCGGACTCAGTGAACAAGAGCTTCTTACCGTCCAAGGACAAATCCTTGGGTGCCGACCAGTCGAGCCAAGAAAGGTCCCGCTCCTTGCTATTGCCGGCGGTCACACCGACCATTCCAACGCGCGGCACATCACGTGTAATCAGCACACGTCCATCCTTTGCTATGTCCTGGAGGGTGAGCGTGCCTGGTTCACGTGCCAGAAGCCGCTCCTTGCCCGACAGGTTTATCGCGGAAAGATATCGTCCGTAGCCAAGCCGGGTGCTGGAAAACCAGATTTCGGTTCCGTCTGGAGACCACCCCAAACCCCAAGCCGTCTCCCAGCCTGTGGACAAAGTCTTCTTTTTCCCGGAAAGATCGACGACCGCAATAGATCCTGCGTCGTCTCGGCGGACGGGATGCTCGATGAAAGCCACCATGTCTCCCTTGGGACGGACTCGCGGGTGGCTGAGCCATCCCCCAGTCTGATACAGCACCTTTCCGATGGGATATTCGAGGCGGCTCAATCCGCCAAACTCACGCACCACGGCGAAGCTTGTCCCATCCGGCGACCAGTCTGCCCACTGCACGTTCTCCAGCACCTCGCGGGGGGCGCCGCCGCCCAGCGGCACTCTACCTAAAGTGCCCGCGTTGATGTAAGGATCTATGTTGTGACTGTGCAGCAGAATCGCCATCTCGCCTTCCGACGAGATCGACAACACTTCCGCCTTCGACAGCCCAAACGGGCGGGATTCGGGACTGTCGGGTCGGGTAACCAAAAGCTCGATTGGGTTTCCCTCCCAGGCCGCGCTGTACACGATGTTTTTCCCGTCGGGAGCAAAACGCGCCATGCGAATGGTGCCACCGCGAAAAGTCAATTGGTGGTAGGTTGGCGGCGTAACACTGGAAGCTAGTCCTTCGCGTTTTCCCTCAAGATACGCTCCGGCGATAAGCGCAATAGCGACGATGCACGAAGTCAGAGCGAGAACTTGCCAGCGCCTGAGCTTGCTGGGTGCTCGAGTTGGTGCCCCTTCCGCGATAGCGGCTTGTACCGAGGACTTCGCGCTCGGATGCGAGTCGGACTCCCGCCTCAAACGCTGGAGGTCAACGCGGAAGTCGGAGGCGGTCTGGTAACGCAGTTTGAGGTCTTTTTCCAAGGCCTTGTCGAGAATCTCTTCCAGTTTTGGCGGCAGTTGTGGATTGAGTTCCAATGGCGCGACGGGGGCGCGGTGGAGAATCGCGTCGAACACCGCAGCACTTGTAGGACCGGAAAACGCGGGTCGTCCCGTGGCCATTTCGTACAGAACGATCCCCAGAGAAAACAGGTCGGTGCGTCGG
>DASQYT010000097.1:0-3110 GCA_035639075.1 Candidatus Elarobacter sp. | reverse complement strand
CCCGCCAGTCGAGGCGAACGCTATGACCGCTGAAAAAATATTAACGACGTCTAGGAGCAGGTCTTTAGGCACGGTCAGCGACAGGGTTGTTGCACGTCATGAGATTGGGGAAAGGATCATCATTTCCAGAGGGTTCTGTCTAAAGAATCAGACGTTCAGCTTCCAATATCCGTTCAGCGGAGCCTTTTGGACTTTTTGTTCGCCCAAGAGGAGGTTCAGGGCTGTGGCGACAATGTCGGGGCGCTTGCGAAGTTGTTCCGCTAAGTCGCGCTCGCTAACGATTACGTCCCCGGTCGGGTAGCGTTGGTGGACGTTGCGACCGTAGGTGGAAATCTTGTCAGCGAGTGCGCGAAGTTCCTTTTTCCTGTTTCGCTGCTCACGTTGGACTCGGGCCTCATCGGTTTCCAGACACCGTCTGGTCGTAGCTGCGATTCCGACAGCGGCGCAAGCGATCACTGCGCTGGTCCGCCAGTGCAAGGCAATCCACGAAAAACCACGTGTGAGGGAATTCATCATTTGGAATAATGCCGACTGAGGTCGGGAAGGAACAGAGTATCGTGTCCAATATGCGGCACGAAGATTACAAAAGTCCCACACCATCAGCAGCTATGAAGGGGGAGTCGCGGGGGAACGTCTTTGTAGCGTTGGAAACCATCAGAACGAATTCAGATACCATAAATAGGTAGTTTTTCTAAGGCCCATTTCGTGTTGTCAGGCAAGAAAGCCGAGCACTTCAAGCAACTGCTCGAAACCCGTATCGCGGAGTTGAACCGTGTGCTCGCCACGGCGGAGCACGAGACGCGGGCAAGCGCGGCAAGACATGCCGATCCGGCTGATCAAGGCTGCCGCTGAGTACGAAAGACAATCCATAGTTCACAAGAGCAACACAGCCCGGCAGATGCTCAAAACCCTCAGCCAAGCCTTAGAACGTGTACGTCTAGGGAGTTTCGGCGAGTGCGCTGCGTGCGGCGGTGACATAGAACCGAAGCGGCTGGAAGCGATTCCGTGGGCGCGTTACTGCGTCAAGTGTCAGGAAGCAAGGGAGCAGGGCTGATGTTTGGTGATTCGTCTGCGCGTGCGGTAATTGGCTGAGAAGGATTCGAACGTGTCGCAGTTGTTAACTGCCATTGTACTTCTGGGCTCTCTGCTCAAACCAGCCGCAGCCCTTGTTTCTAGGGAAGAAGTCTTTGTAAATAGTGACGTAGGCATCCGCATTCACATTCGTGAGATACGCAACACGGACACGCATCGGGCGTGCGACCCGATCCTCCTCGTACATGGGGCACGTGTCCCCGGCGTTGCATCTTTAGATTTGCCGGTTCCGGGTGGGTCTTTGGCGGCTGACCTCGCGGAGGAAGGTTCTTGCGCTTACGTAATCGACATACGCGGGTACGGTCAGTCCACTCGGCCTCCGGAAATGGAAGAACCGCCGCAAAATCATCTACCCATCGTGCGCTCGGTAGAAGCAGTACGCGACATCGATGCGGCGGTAGATTTGATCCGCAGGCGGACAGGCGCTAGTCGCGTATCGCTATTTGGCTGGGCGACTGGCGGGCAGTGGGCTGGTTACTACGCGACCCAGCATTCGGAGAAGCTAAGCCACCTCATTCTGCTTAACGCGCTCTACGGCGCAGATTCACCCCACCCTCTGATGGGCCACGGCTCGGACATGGAAGACCCGGCACATCCGGGGCATCTGAACCCCGCGATGGGCGCTTACCGATGCAACTCCGCCGATTCGCTGCTCGGGGCTTGGAACCGAAGCATCCGAGCGGAAGATAAAGCTACGTGGCGCGATCCAGCGGTGGCGGATGCGTATGTCCGCGAGGCTCTGGCAAGCGATCCCGAGACGAACACACACCAGCCACCGTGCTTCCGCTCCCCGAACGGTGCGCTGGAAGACAGCTTCTACCTAGCCACCGGACGGCAGTTGTGGGACGCTTCCTTTATTTATGTTCCCACTCTTGTGCTCGCGTCGGAACGGGATTTCTGGTCTCGCCCTGCTGACCGTGACAAACTGAAGCAGGACTTGGTGCATGCGCCAATGGCGAAAGTTGTGGTTATTCCGAATGCAACCCACTTCGTCCATCTAGACCGCCCGGAGCACGGCAGGCATCTGCTGCTGAATGAGATCGTCAGTTTCATCCATGCCCCTCGCTGAGAGCCTGACAACGTGATTGAGGCAATCCCAATTCCCGGAGCAGAACTCTACTACGACGAGCACTTCCTCGCGCCCGAAGAGGCGACTCAGTTCTTTGACATGTTGTTCAGCAAGTGCGCTTGGGAACGACGCAGGGCTTCCTTTGGACACAGCGTCCCTCGTGACGAAGCCTACTATGGCGATCCCGGAACGCATTACACATACTCGCGCCGGGATTACAAGCCGATTCCTTGGATACCACAGTTGCTTTCATTGAAGAGCCGTGTCGAAGAAGCTACGCCGGGTGCTGCGTATGCCAATCTGCGATTGCCGAAGACGGGCTATAACGCGGTGCTCTGCAATCTTTATCGAAATGGCGATGACAGCGTCGGCCTACATGCGGATGCCGAGCCGGAAATGGGACCTGTGATCGCCTCTCTAAGTCTTGGCGCTGGACGGGTGTTCCGACTGAAGCGAAAAGATGGTTCAGTTGCGTTCTCGGAGAGGCTGCCCCATGGAAGCCTCCTAATTATGGCTGGCAAGACGCAGGATTACTTCAAGCATGAAGTGCCCAAAGATCCCGATGTGACACAGCCACGCATCAACTTGACGTTCCGGCACATAGCGCACAAATAGCTGCCGAGTCTCAAGCCACTGAAGTCACGCACCGCGATTCGTCCGCGGCCAATCAATCCGCCAGCGCCCGCCTGCTGTGGGCACCCAGAATAGCCACTTTTGCGGTGTCCCCCGTGCATGATGGTAAAGCGTAGCCGCCCGCTCATAGAAGCCCCGCGTGTGCCATGAATCAGGGAATCCAAAATGCTGAAAGTCGAGGTGGTGGCAAAATTCGTGGCAGAGCGTGCTCACGAACGTTCCGAAAGAAGTGATCTCCTTACGCACCGCCGTCCTCATCCATACCCGGATGAGCATTGTCTCGGGCTGATAATCCCCGAACAGTTCAGTCGCCCAG